>CAYIZV010000068.1:0-13861 GCA_964367915.1 uncultured Neisseria sp. | reverse complement strand
ACGAAGCTCAGTACTAAGCAAAGATCTAGTAATATTTAGCCAAAATATCTTAGTAGACAAAATCATCTATTGTTTTGTAAGCTTTGCAAATGTTAGAATTTAGTATTATCTAAAAAGTGATTATGTCAATTATATTAAATAACTCCAGAGGTAAGATTAGATGAACAAAATAGCTAATTCAGACAAGCAACAAACTGTCACAGAATTTTTTGACAGTTGGGCAACATACCAAAAAATCATCACTAATAATTATATGAAACACGATGAGTTATTTATGCAATTTGGCAAGTTATTAAACTCATTGCCAGAGCCAGAACAGACATTGAAATTACTTGATCTTGGTTGTGGTGATGCCTTTTATGCTGCCAAAATTCTATCAACCTTACCAAAAATTGAATATTTTGGCATAGACTCATCCAAACAAGCGCTTAATGCAGCTAAGAAAAACTTGATAGATAATCAAATATCTCAAGCTTCATTGATTTGTGGTGATTTAGCTACAATTTTAGATGAAATGGCACTTACGTCACAAAAATTTGATATCATCCTGTCGAGTTTTTGTTTGCATCATTATCAAGAGTCAGAAAAGCTTATAATATATCAGAAGATTAAAAAAGTTCTTGCGGAGAATGGCTCATTTATAATGATTGATCTATTCCGCGAGGAAACTCAAAGTCGTCATGATTATTTATCAACTACCATGGAAAAATTCTATAGTAATTTACCTGCGTTGACTCAAAGTGAAATTAGTAGCCTTCGTGAGCATGTTGAAAGTAGCGATTATCCACAAACTTATTCAGAAACGCAAGAAGCCATTACTAGTTTGGGATTTAAAAATATGGAATGTTGCTTTAGTATTGATCATTATGCGCTTTATTGTGCCAGATAATTATAAGCTATTGATATAAAGGTTGCTGATTTTTAGTGTCAACATCAGTTATAGAGATAATTTGGGTTCGAATAGACAAAATCATCTATTGTCAAGTATATTTAGACATGGCATAATACCAGTCGTGGGTTGAGATAATACTTTTATAAAGGAAACATTAGTATGAAAAAGCCTAAAATTTTATTGGTAACACTGTGCTCAGCTATGGCAATTAATGCAAATGCCATAAGCTTTTCAAACTGGTTTGGTGGTGTAGGGGATGATGGTAAAGCAAGCACATCAGGAAATGCTGCTGCACAGCAAAGTAAAACGGCTAAATCTCAAACTGGAAAATTAAAATTCAACTTGGTGAATAAAACCAACACTACTCTTGCATCAGCAGTCTTAAAAGACAAAACCGGAAAAGTATTATTTACGACCACCAAAGGTAAATCCTGCGCGGTTAATAGTGTTTGTACCATTAACATTGATCAGAAATTAATAGCAAATGATAGAACCTTCTTTTTCTATGATAGTAACAACAAGTTAGCTTCAGCATATAGTTTTACTAATCTTGATAAAAATCCGACAGCAATAGATGCGCAAGCTGATTTAGCTAGTTTGGGTAGATATGTGTTTGTTAAAATGCAAACCAGCGCTCCTAAAATTACCTTTACTAATTTGGCAACTTCTTTCTATGATGTCAAGGACGAAAAAGATCCATTTACTGCACTTGGTGATTATTATCTGGATTTCTTGGGTAGCAGTACCAATGATAGCGCTGTAATAAAAGAATTGGTAAAACAGGTTGGTAGTAATAAACCATTATTAATCAATCCACAATCCACACGAGTTGTTAACCAAGATAAGCCTATGGTTAAAGGTACCAATTTTGCGCAGAAAGGTGTGCAATCTGTGAAGAGTGTGCAATCTGACAATAAGATAATTAATCCTCTATGCCATGCAGGATTTCAAAGCTCAATGACGTTTGCAGGCAGTGCCCTTACTTTAACGACTGCAGCAATTCCTGGCGTAGCTGTACTTTATCAAGGCCTTGTCGCAGTATTGGATAGTACTTGCCCTTCTGGTGGCACAGATTACTCTGCCAGTTTTACGGAGATGAATGCCAAATTAGATGCACTAGCTAACGACCTTGCCGCGGCTTATGCCGAGATCAAAGACTTTAGGGACGAATGGCGTAATGCAGAAATAGGTACATATGAACGTAATTTAAAATCGAATACCAATGTAATTGAAACTTATATTGATTCATATTATCTTGGTCTATTGAAAATCCCGGGAAAAGATGGAAAAGTTCATGATAGCTTAGAATCACTAGTTGCATCATATGGTGGAGTGGATCAGGCAATGAAAAATAAATTTTTCAAAGAGAAAATCGATAAATTTGTTTCCGGTTCTCCAACTATTGCTATTGCTTATAAAGATATGACGAATGGTAGTAAGTCAGCAAAAGATTTCTTGGATTTGCGTTGTAAAAATTATACTACCATGCCTAAAGAAATCATAGCTACTCGTCTCGAATGTAATTATAGAGTACTAGATATATATTCTAAATTGAGAGTGTATGCAGATATGGTTGAGTTATCTTTTGCTGACTATAAGAAAACTTTTGGAGCTAAAGCATCAGGTACGTTTGCAACGTTGGATGCTACTACGATTAAGAGTACGAATGATGCAATTAATAAATTTATTCCCAAAGACGCGCTTTATGACCCCTTGGCTGGCTTAGATAAAAATCTGGTAGCTAATATTAAAGCGATTCCTACGTGTAATACTAAAGATGAAAAGCAGAAGGATATTACTCAAATTACTGCTTGGTATGGTCCAAATTCTGCAGTTGGAGCTAATCCATACATAACGACAACTTGCTTTGGTAATATGGAAGATGGGAGAAATGAAAACAATAATATTATAAATGTTTTTAAAGACCAGATTACGGCTAATTACTATTATATTAATCCAAATACTAAAACAGTAGATGCAGAAGTCGTTAATGTCCTTGGGGTACTGGTGCCTAAACGTTTCTTTAAAGATCGTAATTCAGATGGTTTTGCACAGCAGGTACTTTGGCGAAATCAGTCTGATAGAGGATATGAAACTACTGACGGAGATGACATGACCATATCGGGGAAATACTTTGTTAATCAAACAACTGCAATCAATGATCAAAATTCAGGTTACCCTAGTACCGTATCGCTGGCAAATAATACTATATTGCCACAGGCTCGGGTAATAAACGTACCGAGAAATAACAAGAATTATACCCGTAACTTATATGTGCCACAATTCCCAAGTAGCGTAGCTGGTGCATTGGAGTTAAAAACCTCATTCCAATTAGCTGACTATTGGGGTAGCGCTCCAGAGAGAAAAGGATACTCCAATAGCTTCTACACTTATATGCGGACTTTAGATGAGAATAATATTGGCTATGTGTGGGCGGTTAAAACTCAAATGCATCGAGATTTACCTTCTGGACCAACAGGAGATAAGTTCTTCTTCAGACAATCTTTATTGTGTATGACAAATGACTGTAAAGTAGATAATAATTATAACCTGGCATTCAATAAAGGGATGTTAAAGACGGATACGACAATTGATTTCTCTGGTGTATATACAGACCGCCTTGGCGGCGGCTGGTACGAGAATTCAAAACTTGAAGTAAATGGTAAAACTGGTTTCTAAAACCTAAATTTAAATAAAAGGCTCTTCACGAGCCTTTTATTTTTTTAATAGTTTCTTCATCACACAATTCATTGTATTTTGAACATCTGCGGTATAATTCGGTATTAAATTTTTAGATGGAGTATTGGTTATGCAACAGTTACAAAATGTTATCGAAGCAGCGTTTAATAAATTACCCGAATTAGATAGTAATGACGCGGGATTGCGTCAGGCAGTTGATGCAGCACTGGAGCTGCTTGATAGTGGTAAAGCACGGGTTGCTGAAAAAATCAATGGCGAATGGGTTACTCATCAATGGCTTAAAAAAGCAGTGTTATTGTCATTCAGACTTAATCAAAATCAAGTGGTTGAAGCTGGCTTTACCAAATTCTATGACAAAGTTCCTTTGAAATTTGACAATTACAGCGAGGCAGATTTTGCTGCTGGTGGTTTTCGGGTTGTGCCTGGGGCATTAGCGCGCAAAGGTTCATATATCGCCAAAAACGCGATTTTGATGCCAAGTTATGTCAATATTGGCGCATATGTTGATGAAGCAACGATGGTTGATACTTGGGTTACGGTTGGTTCGTGCGCCCAAATTGGTAAAAATGTCCATTTGTCTGGTGGTGTTGGTATCGGTGGTGTGCTAGAGCCATTGCAGGCTAATCCGACGATTATTGAAGATAACTGCTTTATCGGAGCGCGCTCGGAAGTAGTTGAGGGTGTGATCGTTGAAGAGGGTTCTGTAATCAGCATGGGAGTCTTCATTAGCCAGTCAACGCGGATCTATGATCGTACAACTGGTGAAACTTTTTATGGACGTGTTCCAGCATACTCGGTAGTAGTTTCGGGTAGCCTACCTAGTGCGGATGGTAGTCATTCTACCTACGCAGCAATTATCGTTAAGCGCGTGGATGCTAAAACACGTAGCAAAACTTCAATTAATGAGTTATTGCGTGCTTAAATCATGAACTTAATCTTCGCTGGCAAATCATTGCTGGTAACTCGTGTTGCTACCGGCGATGCTTGGCATCTACCAAATGGTGCACAATTACAAGCTTTAAATTATCAGCCAAGCCTGATTCAGATTGATGGGGTAAATATTCTGGGCTCAATTGGCTCTGATATTGATTTAAGCCTGTTTCCTGAGTTGCGCTTGGTTAACCTACGTCAAGCATTGAATTTTTTTGGCATGGATATGATTGAAAAGATCATCTATGCTGAGCAAATGCTGTTTTATCAAACCACACAGCGCTATTGCGGGAGTTGTGGACAGGCAGCAAGTTTATCTGCTTCAGGTAAATGGCTGCACTGTAGCAGCTGTGAGCATGAAATTTACCCGCGCATATCTCCGGCAATGATAGTTGCGATTACTCGTGGTGATAAATTATTAATGGCGCAAGCCAATCATTTTGCGCCTGAAATGTGGAGCGTTTTGGCTGGGTTTTGTGAAGTCGGTGAGTCATTGGAACAAACCGTGCATCGCGAAGTTTTTGAAGAAGTTGGCATCAAAATAAAAAATGTCCAGTACTGGGGTTCACAATATTGGCCATTCCCCAATTCATTAATGATTGCATTCACTGCCGAATATGACAGCGGAGAAATTGTCTTGGATACCAACGAAATGCGTGCAGCTGGTTTTTTCAGTAAAGATGAAATTCCTGGGCGTCCATCAACCCATCTCTCGATTGCCAGTCGCTTGATTGATGATTTTATCGCCAAGCACTAAAAATACAGCGATGTATACTCGAAACAGATTCGAAATGCTGGTAGGCGTTTTGCTGCGAAGCCTACTAGCCGTAAGTAAGTAGCAAAACAACGACCCAGTATAATGAATCTGATTGAGTATAAAGATGAATCAGCAGGAAATATTAACTAACCAACCGAAACAAAAGAAATATGTTTATTCCAAACTAAGTTATCTCTTAAAAAGCGAGGATGTGACTGAAGTCATTATTTTGGTTGCATTTATTACCCCAGATGGTTTGTATCTGATTCTAAATGAGTTAAAAGAACTACTTGAAAAACAAGTAAGAGTAGTAATTATAACTGGGTTTATGAATAGTTTTAACAGCCCGAGGGTTTTTGAATTTCTGTGCCGGATTGATAATCTGGAGGTTCGTATTGCTGATATTGCGGGTTATCATCCCAAATTATATATAATTAAAAACAGTGCCGGAAATTCTTCATATATTATTGGCAGCTCAAACCTTACCAATAATGCTCTGCGCCGTAATTTTGAAACCAATATTTATCTCGAGTATTCTCAAAATGCAGTGATCCCACAACAAATAAATGAAGTCTACCAGCAGGTCTATGCTGAGTCTCAGCCATTGAGCGCTGAATTACTTGAAGAATATCGCAAGAAATATGAGCTGGCAAGAGTTAAATTAGAGAAAACTCCTCCTACATCTGCCGAGATTTTAGTTCCAAATAGTATGCAAAAAAAAGCGCTCGTTGCGCTTAGTCGATTACGTGAGCGAAACCAGAACAAGGCGTTGATTATATCTGCTACTGGAAGTGGTAAAACTTATTTAAGCGCTTTTGCTATAAAAGAGTTTGCTGCTAAGAGGGTGCTTTTTATTGTTCATCGGGAAAATATTCTTAATGCTGCGATTCATAGTTACGCTAAAATTTTTCCACAATTAAATTCTGGCAAATTAACTGGTGAGCTAAAGCAATTTGAGTCTGATTTTATTTTTGCCTCATTACAGACTTTACAGAAAGATGAATACTTATATCAGTTTGACGCGGACACTTTTGATTATATCGTTATAGACGAAGTTCACCGTGCTGGTTCAGCAGGTTATCAAAAAATTCTTAAACATTTTCAACCAAAATTCTTACTAGGAATGACGGCAACTCCCGAACGAAGTGATAATTTTGATATTTATCAACTATTTGATCATAATATAGCTTATGAGATTCGCCTAAATGAGGCACTTGAAGAAAATTTAGTCTGTCCATTCCATTATTTTGGTATTTCTGAATTGATGGTTAATGATACTTATCTGGACGATTATAGTTGCTTCAACCAAGTTAATCATCATGAACGGGTAGAGCATATTATCGCCAATCTTAAGCTATACGGGCATGGGGGTAGTGATAAGGTACGCGGTTTAATATTCGTATCACGGGTTGAAGAGGCGCATGAACTATCCCGTCACTTTAATTTAGCTGGTTATAAGACCTTAAGTTTAAGCGGTGCTGATGATGACAGTTATCGAGAAAGAGCAATTAAACTTTTAGCCAATAATCCTTATACTGCTAATGGCAAGTCACAGGAATATCTTGATTATATTTTTAGTGTTGATATCTTTAATGAAGGAATTGATATTCCTTGTGTTAATCAGATTGTTTTATTAAGACCAACTCAATCAGCGATTGTGTTTGTTCAGCAGATTGGACGTGGGTTACGTAAAAGTGCCGATAAAGATTACTGTGTGATTTTGGACTTTATCGGTAATTATATGAGTAGCTTTTTAATTGCAGTGGCACTCTCTGGAAATAACTCATACAATAAAGAAGATTTACGTTCATTTGTCAGTGAAGCCAACTCTTTAATTCCCTCAAATATTTCAGTTTCATTTGATCGGGTTGCTCGTGAACGGATATACCAATCAATTAATAATATTCAAATTAACCGTAAGTTTATTAACCAAAGTTATCTGGAGTTAAAGAAAAAATTAAACCGCATCCCTGAGTTAATTGATTTTCGCGTATATAACTCTATTGATCCCAAGATTATTTTTCGCTATCAAAATCAATCTAATAAAATCATGTATAACAATTATTATGAGCTAGTCAAATATCATGATGATATTGCCGTTACGCTTTCAGACAACGGCTTGGCTTATCTTAACTATATTACCCAAGAATTACTTTTTGCTGCTCGCCCAGATGAATTATACGTGTTGTTAAATTTAGTTAATGGATGCAATGATGAGAATCTAATTTATGCTAATCTGGCTAATGAATACGGTGTTCAGCTTAGCGAGCAAAAACAAATTGCCATCCGTAATATCCTAACTCTTACAACAAGTAACGCCTTACAGAAAAAATATTCGATAACGCTGCTTGATACTGATGCCAATCAATTTAGATTAAGCGATGATTTTAGTCTGAATCTTGAAAATACAAGTTTTAAAGTATTAGTTCTACAAACCATAAAACTTGGTTTGAGCTATTTTGAGGGATATAAATCAATTGCTCGGGATAATGACTTTATTCTTTATAACAAGTACTCACGAAAAGAATTGGTTAGATTGTTAAATGTTAATCTGTCAATGGAAACTTCAATTTACGGCTATCGGATTATTGCTAATAGCGTACCTATTTTTATTACCTATAAAAAAATTTCAGCCAGTCAGATGAATGCCAGATATGACAATGTCTTTCTTAATTCGCAGGACTTAGTTTGGTATTCTCGTCCTTATGGGGCAACAATTTCTCCAGAATTAATGAAAATTATAAACTATGGGGATAATAATCTTAAAATTATGATTTTTCTTAAGAAAAGTGATAATGAAGGGGGTGAGCATTACTATCTCGGTTCAGCAGATATTCATAGTTATCAAGAAAAATCTCTCGGTGGCAAGAGAGTTATGCAATTTATTTTGCGCCTGACAACGCCACTATTAGATAGCTATTTTGATTATTTTGTGAATTAACAAACTTATTATTTTTTAAAAATTAGAATTAGGTGGTGGCTTGTAACAGTCCTGATTATTATGAGGCTTGATTTTTAAGGTCAAAGTACTATATAATAACAAGGATTAGTAAGTTTTTATTGAGGAATATATATGAACAACTATTATCAGCAACAGCAATATGCAATGGCAGCGCCATCGGCAGAAATTCGCCAGCAAGTTTTGAAAAACACCTATTTATTATTGGCATTGTCAATGATTCCAACGGCAATTGGTGCTTTGATCGGGGTTAATATGTCATTTGCCTTTTTATTGGGCAGCCCGATTATGGGAACTCTGGTTTTGATCGGCGGAATGTATTTCTTGATGTTCATGGTACAGAAAAATAGAAATAGTTTTGCCGGAATCGTGTGGTTGATGGCATTTACGCTCTTGATGGGCTTGCTTTTAGGTCCATTATTTCAGGTGGCGTTACGCATTCCTAATGGTAGCCAGTTAATTTTATTGGCAGCAGTACTGACTTCGGCAGTATTCTTTGTGATGAGTGCGATTGCCTTTACGATTAAACGTGAAACACCATTTTTAACCAATTTTCTAGCAATTGGTGGAATCGTGATTTTGATTTCAATGATAGCAATGATTTTCTTCCATACGCCAATGATGCACTTAATCCTATGTGGCGCGTTTGTTATCTTTTCATCATTGATGATTTTGTGGCAAGTTAACCAAATCATTATTGGTGGTGAAACTAACTATATTTCTGCTACGTTAAGTATTTATGTTAGCTTGTATAATTTATTTACCAGCTTGTTGCAGATTATTATTGCATTATCTGGTAACGACAGAAGATAGAATAATATTATCATAAAGATCGTCATTTATTGACGGTCTTTTTTTGTACCTTTATGAAAAATCAGTTATAATTCGTGTATGAAAATAGTCCAATATCCCAATAGTAAATTTAAACTCTACCAACCTTTTGAACCAGCTGGAGATCAACCAACCGCGATTGCCGGACTTGTCGAAGGTCTAAACGACGGTCTGCAGTATCAAACTCTCTTAGGTGTAACCGGAAGCGGTAAAACCTATACCATGGCGAATATTATCGCGCAGACTGGACGTGCTGCCTGCATTATGGTACATAATAAAACTCTGGCAGCACAACTCTATGCCGAATTTCGTGATTTCTTTCCTGAAAATGCAGTCGAATACTTTGTCTCTTACTACGATTATTATCAACCAGAAGCTTATGTACCGCATAAAGATTTATTTATTGAAAAAGATTCGGCGATTAACGAACATATCGAGCAAATGCGTCTTTCTGCTACCAAAAACCTTTTGGAACGTGAAGACGTGATAATCGTTGCTACTGTATCAGCAATCTACGGTATCGGGGACGAAGCTGCATATCAAAAAATGATTTTACACGTCAAAGAACATGAAAAATTAACTCACGCCGATGCAATTCGTCAATTAGCCAGTATGCAATACCAACGTGCTGATGCGGAATTTAAACGCGGCACTTTCCGCGTCCGTGGCGATACCTTGGATATTTTCCCTGCTGAGTATTATGATAAAGCAGTTCGGGTAAGCTTATTTGATGATGAAATTGACGGTATCTTTCTTTTTGACCCATTGACTGGTAAAGTTGAGCAACGTTTAAGCCGCTTTACGGTATTCCCATCCTCACATTATGTTACACCACTTGAAACTGTTTTAGCTGCTTGTGACGGGATCAAAGTCGAGCTGGAGCAGCGAATTAAAGACTATGAAGCTATCGGTAAAACCATGGAAGCTTACCGAATTAAACAGCGCACCGAATTTGATCTTGAGATGCTCACGGAGATTGGTTTTTGTAAGGGGATTGAAAATTATTCGCGCCATTTAACCAAACGAGCACCGGGTGAACCACCTCCGACTTTGATAGACTATTTGCCGCTTAATAGTATTTTGTTTGTTGATGAATCTCATGTTACGATTCCACAAATTGGTGGGATGTATAATGGTGATCGTGCGCGTAAGCAAAATTTAGTTGAATATGGTTTTCGTCTACCATCAGCAATGGATAATCGTCCGCTACGTTTTGAAGAATTTGAAGTACGGATGCCTCAAACTATAATGGTTTCAGCTACTCCCGGGAAATATGAAGCGGAGCATCAGGATAATCTGCTGGAACAAGTAGTACGTCCAACTGGTTTGCTTGACCCAGAGATTGAAGTACGGGCAGTAGAGCATCAGGTAGATGATTTACTCTATGAAATTGGTTTACGTAAGGCACGCGGACAACGGGTATTGGTCACCACGTTAACCAAAAAAATGTCAGAACGGCTGAGCGAATACTACACCGAAAATGGCGTAAAAGTGCGCTATCTGCACTCAGATATTGACACTGTTGAACGGGTCGAGATTATTCGTGATTTACGCCTTGGTGTCTTTGATGTTTTAGTTGGAGTCAATCTGCTTCGTGAAGGTTTGGATATGCCTGAAGTGAGCTTGGTTGCGGTCTTTGATGCTGATAAAGAAGGATTTTTACGTTCAGAGCGTTCGTTAATTCAAACTATTGGACGTGCAGCACGTAATAGCGATGGTTTGGCAATATTTTATGCCGCTAAGGTTACCAAAGCCATGCAATTTGCGATTGATGAAACTAAGCGCCGGCGTGAGAAACAGATTGCCCATAATCTCAAGCTTGGTATTAAGCCTCAAACCATTATTAAACCAATTAATGATATTATTGATGGTGTGTATAAAGAGCAGGAGAAACAGCACTTTTTTGTTAAGCTTCCAGAACATTTAACTGAAAAAGAAATTACCAAATTAATTAAGCAACTGGAAAAGAAAATGAAGCAACATGCGCTCAATCTGGAATATGAAGATGCAGCAAAATGTCGTGATGAATTAAAAGTATTGAAAGATTTAATATTTAAAAACTAAAATTGAAAGAATAATTTATGCCAAGTTTCATTATTGGAGTAGCTGGGGGATCTGGCTCAGGTAAATCAACTGTTACCGAACATATTGTTAGTGCGATTGGTAGTGAACAAGTCGCAGTTATCATTCAGGATAATTACTATCGTGATTTGGCACATCTGACACCTGAACAACGCCGCAAGGTGAATTTTGATCATCCTGATTCGTTTGACTGGGAGCTGATGCTCAAACATATTGACGATCTAGCAAATGGTTTGCCAATCGAAATGCCTACATATGACTATGCACGAGATACACGCAAAGCAGAAACTGTAACGGTATTACCCGCACCAATTATTGTAATTGAGGGCTTGTTTGCATTGTTGGATAGCAAGATGTGTAAATATATGGCATTACGGATTTATGTTGATACCGCTGATGATATTCGCTTTATTCGCCGTTTGGAACGTGATATTGTCGAGCGGGGCAGAACTACCGAATCGGTAATCAAGCAATATCTTGAATCCGTGCGCCCAATGCATCGCCAATTTATTGAGCCAAGTAAGCGTAACGCGCACATAATTATTCCACATGGTGCAAATAAAGCTGCCTTGGAAATGATCGTAGCTCGGGTTAAAGCGGCAATTAATAACGACGAGCTGTCCGTTTCAGCTTATTTTGAAGAGGTCTAAAAAATATGAAGCCTTTTATTATTGGGGTATCTGGTGGTTCAGGATCAGGTAAATCTACGGTGACGGAACAGATTATTCATGCCGTCGGAGAAGAAAACGTTACAATTTTTATTCAAGATAACTTTTATCTGGATCGTTCTAATCTCACTATGGAAGAGCGCGAAAAAATTAACTTCGATCATCCAGCTGCATTAGACTGGAAATTAATGACCAAACTATTGGATGACTTGGCAAATGGTGTCCCAGTTGAAATGCCACAATATGATTTTACTTCGCATACTCGTTTGGCTGAAAGTAAAACTGTGACACCTGCGCAAATTATTGTAGTTGAGGGAATATTTGGCTTATATGATGAGGTTATGTGTAAACAAATGGCGCTACGAATTTTTGTGGATACTGCTGGTGATATTCGTTTAATGCGGCGTTTAAAACGTGATATCAGTGAGCGCGCTCGTACTTTAGATAGCGTTATTGAACAATACAGTAAATTTGTCCGTCCGATGTATAAGAAATTTGTTGAACCAACTAAAGAAGCTGCGCATATTATTATTCCGCATGGTTCTAATAAAGCCGCAATCGAAATGATTGTATCACGGATTCATTCGGTGCTAAGTAAACATCAGATTAATCTTGACGATGATTTATTTTTTGAAGAAGAATAACTGGGTGTTTATTTTTTAGCACAGAAGTTTTTTTGATTACCTCCTAATTTAAAATACATAATTAGATTATTGTGTTAATACATAGGTTCTAAACTATTAACAATTATTCTTTTAATTCATATCGAATTTTTATACCTTTAGCAAATAGATAGACACATAAGGTAGTCAAAATTTTTGTAATTAAATCGAGAATCAAAATTGAGATTGAATTATTTAGGTGTTTTGAGAGGTTGTCAAAGAGCTTTAAAGGCCACAAAACTTCTTGCAAAGAATAGAGGAGAGAGTTGTAAAAACTGTTAGTGGATAAATAGTACATAAACCATAATCCAATTAGCAGTATCAACCAAAATAAAGGAAGCCAGATACTTCTACCTTTATTATTTAAAAGATTATAAAAAAATAAAGGGATTTTTTCTTCAAAGTTACATCCTGATTGATATGCATCCAACGCATAAGCTTTATATTCTATTGCAGTTGCTTTACAACCAAGTTTTCCTGATAAATCAGAAAATGCATTACATTCAGCATATCCAAAATTGTTATATTTAACATATAAAGATGAATATATATTACAGTTTATAAAATTTGGTAAATGTTGAATAGCACCATCTATTATAAAGTTATGAAAAGATGTATTCATTGAAGTAAGGTTTTTAATAGTACAATCTTTCTCAACGACTAAGGATATACTATTGCAATTACTAAAAGAAAGTATTCCCAAATCAACTTGTGATATTATGCATTGAGATTCAAAATCTGCCTCAGCTTCATTTATATTATTTAGGTTTAACTTTAAAGTTTTCTGACCAAATATTGTTATTTTTCCTTTTATTAAGCAGTTTTCTAGAGTCATCTCCTTTACTTTAAAATTACAGTTTTCAAAAATACAATCTTTGGCATAAAGTGGGGACACAGGAATCTCTCCAATTGAGGAGTCATTGTTTTTTTGAGTAGAGATTTCACAGTTTACAAACCTAATGTACAATAAGGTATCATCATGGAATAGATCTAACATAATTTTAGTATTGTTTATACAGAATCTAATTGGCAATTTAAAGAAGTCACGTGGTATAGGATCAAATTCTAATTTAATATTTTGGGGTAATCCGAGAGAAAACTTAAATAAATTTACCATTTCTTCAAAAAAAATGCTGAAATAACTAAGGAATATATTCGTTAAGCATACTTTTAAAGCCATTTCTGGGGTAACTTCCACATCATTGGACCAATATATTGATGAGTCATTTAATAAAAATACACACTCAATGAAATCGTTGTATTCTGCTCCTGGATATAGTAGACTATCAACTTTAGAAATTATCTCAAGGGCTTCTAAACAAGAGTACACTTCATATGCAGGGTCACTTTTTTTAGATAAATCGAACGGTGTATGCTTAA
>CAYIZV010000067.1:4285-14301 GCA_964367915.1 uncultured Neisseria sp. | reverse complement strand
CCCAAAATAATGCCACACCCAGCAATCTAATCGGTGGTAGCGGAAGCAATTCAGCCAATTATTTAGCTGATGCTGGCGCTGGCTATTGTGTATCTCAATCACAGAAATTGGATATGACGCAAACCTATTTAACCGATGTTGGAACTTTCAGCACTAGCCCGAGTTATTATGGCACCTTTGATCAAACTGGTAGTGTTTGGGAATGGCATGATTCAAAGGCAACCCGTTCATTATCACGCGGTTTACGTGGGGCAGCATGGACTTCAACCCCACCCTATATGCAATCATCGTATCGCTTAATTACTGTACCAAGTTCGGTTAGCGTCAATGTTGGTTTTCGCTTGGCTGGCAGCTAAATAATCATACTCAATATAAAAACCCCCTAGATTCTCACCAAGGGGGTTTTTACTTATACGCAAACTTAATTTAGTTTTTGCAAACGTTTCGCATAATAAGTATTAACTGTGTTTGCCATCCAACCACCATCATAGAAGGTTTGTCCTGGTACTTGCCACACACCTGTAGCAAAACCACCCGCACCCCATAAAATTGAGAAGATATGTGCATCAGCGGCTTGTTGCAATTGAGCGTTATCGCTATGTCCCCAATTAAATTTATTTAAGGTTAAACATTGTGAGGCTGATTTATTTCTACATAAACCATATCCAGCTTCAGAAAGACTACCCACACCTTGATCAATCCATGGTGCAATATTGCTTAATGTACTATCTAAACGAGGATCACCAAAGAAATACACTGGTGCCGAACCCTCTTCTTGATCATTCACATTTTCAACTACTTGTTCAGTATTCGTGTGAATATGCGCCGCAGGAATCTGCCATAACATCACTGGTACATAAGCTTTACCATAACCAGCCGCTAAACCTTCGCTCAATTGTTTCGACAATTGCACAATATTTGCCCAGTCTTGATCATTGTAAAAAGTCGCTTGATTATGTACTTGTTGATGGAATGATGGCATTTGACCAACATAATCATCAGCACCATAACGATCTAGATAAATAAAGTCAGGTTTATACTTACCACTAAACACTTCAAAACGTTTCAAATCAGCTAAAACCGCATTAGCATATGGCGTTACAGCATTAGCACCACCATGTACCCACCAGCCACCACCTGGTGCGCCAGAAATATTTTCATGCCAACCTAAATTCACTTGTGGACCATATTTTTTAGCTAAGTAATTCTGCGCTTGAATCCAACCATTAAAGTTATTACTAAAGGTTGGTGTCCCAGCTGGAGCTACCGCATTAGTACATTTTGCTACAACTGCACCACCCACACAATCAGCAAAAGCCATTCCAGCCGTGTAATTATCCGTTTTAGCTTTTAACCATGGCATTAAATCACGCACCGTGCCATTAAGCGTAATTTGCTGTTTATCCCACGCGTAAGTACAACTAGTTTCTTGACTAAAATCAACTTGTTTAGTCATCATGCATGAAGCTTGCGCCACTGCTTGATTAACATTAATTTTCAAGGCCTCAACATCAGCTTGGCGATTAGTGTTACCAATAAAACCTAGTAAATCTGGACTCAATAAAATAGTACCATGCGTGCCGGTTAATTCAGGTGCTTGAGTTTGTAGGGTATCGGCCAAGAACATCAAATTAAAGAAATGTTTAGTTAAACGATCAGTATCTTCCACATCAGATGGATTCCACCCCCCGCTTAATTGCCATTGATATTCAACTAAAGATGGATTTACCGCATAACCAGTTTTATCGCGAATAGCTTTACCCATCGTCATCATATTATAAATTTTATATGGTGATTCAATCCGACCTGGATCACCATCACCACCCGTACCATTATAGGTAAAGATCGAATCGATACGTTGATCAGTTGGTTCTGAACTTGGCACACCACTGCTAATCGTACCCATTGCCAAATAATTAGGCCAACCACTCAATCCAACAGTTGGTACTACTGGATCAGCAGCAACTGCAAAGACCAGATTTTGCGTCGTTGCAGCACTAATCACACCGGTCGTAATTAGCGGATTTTGTTGATAATTACTCAATCCTGCCCTCATGGTGTAACCTAAGTTTAAATTTTTCTCAACTTTATATACAACACTTGCATTAGTCTGAGCTGCATAACTTACATAATTATACTTATTAGTCGCATCTTGAAAGCTCAAGCTTGCACTATCACTAGTTTGTAACCCAGTCGTCTTTAACGTCAAATTCACCAAATTCTCCGCAACAAGCTGGGTAAATGGAATCTCCAAATTAGTCGTCGTGTTGGCTTTAATCAACACCGTTGGCAAACCAGATTCAATGTAATAAAGACCTGCTTTTGGATCCGCAATACCCGCAACACTTACTACGTAAGCATGGCTCGCATCGCTAACTGGTAAATTCTCAGTAGTAATTGAAGCACCTTGTTTAATTAAATAACTATTAACTACCTTATTGCCATCTTTACTATTTAAAATCTTCACAGTTAAAGCCCCGGTGTAATTTGGTACTTTGCTGGCAATCGATAATTTTGCTGCACCAGTTTTCACCGCAGGCGTTGGCTGAGTATATTTAATCGTGCTAACTGTAGTTTTATTCGCTTGCACACTTGGTGTAGCATTTGGTGTGTAACTAATGCTGTCTGAACCTAGATTACTTGCCGACAAGGTGTAATTCCCTACCGCAACATCTTTGATTTGGGTGGTAACACTCGAACCTAATTGAGCAACAGGAACAGTGATATTCTGAATTAGTTGACCACTTGCGTCAGTTACCGCTACTTTGACATCTGAGCACGTCACTCCTGATGAACAACCAGCCGCACTAGTATCAAGTACAACATCTAGTTCACCCTTTTCAACTACAGGTGGCGTTGCACCATTAATTGAAAATGAACTGTTTGCAGTACTATCATCAAAAGTACCACCGCTTGCCGTATTTGCCCCGCTCGTGAAAGTTAAGGTTTGACCTTTTTCAAGCGTCCCATTCAAATTTTTACCATCCCAAGAAGCTGCCGCATCGATAGTACCAATTACTTTATTCGCTCCAGCACTCGCAAAGACTAATGAATAATTCGTGTTATTCGCATAAACCGAAGAATGTCCGATCGTTGCCGCTTTACCATCAGTAGTCTGAGCCGTAAAACTTACGGTTTGACCTTTTAATTCAACCGAGCTCGCGCAATTATTGCTAATTGAAATATTGCCGCCAATATACCAGCCAGAACCAGTAAAATTAGCTTTACCAGTTAAACATGAGCTAGTTGCAAATAATTGTGGTGTCACCTGATTCGCAGTTACCGTGTTAACACTAGGACTACTCGCAGAGCTTCCACCGTTACAGGCACTCAAACCAAGTGTCCCCAACGCAAGCAGCGCTGTAGTTAATTTATTTAATCGCATATTATTCCCTAAATTTTAACATTTAATTATTATTTAATTACCAAGCATTATATTCAAATAGATTCAAATTTATCAAACGATACAGTAAAATCAAGAATCTGATTGAGTATAAATCTTGGATTCAAAAGACTAAGAGAGAGCTCACAAGGAACTCTCTTATTTGATAAGGCTATAAATTACTTACAGCTTTGTAGCGTCCACGCAGAAGTTGTTGCTGCACCTGTAGCTGGCGCATAAGCCCATTCGGCAGCGCTATTACACCATGCTGCAACTCCAGGATTACATTTATAGAACTGGCTATCGCTAGCTTTAACAATCGTACCACTCACATAACTATTACGCCCAGCAGGATAAACTGGTGCAGTTGTTGGACAATTGCCACCTGGGGTTGGCGTCGTGGTTGGCGTTGGTGTTGGTGTGGTTCCACCGATAGTGGTTTGAGTTACAGCAGCAAAGCTGAATTTCAAATTAGCTGAAAGATTAGCTACAGCTGAGTCTAATAAATTAAAGAATTTTTCTCGTTCAGCAGAATTTGCTAAACTTAGCATAGTATTGCTATTAACACCTGCTTTAGTCATTGCTTCATCAAAGGCTTTTTCTGCATCAGCTTGAGAAACATAGCTATACTCGCCACCATGTTGATATGCAACATCCAACATTACGTTAGTAAATACCGCTTTAGTATCCGCCACTGATAGATCAATCTTAACATTACCGTTGAACGCATTAGACTTAAATGTTTCTTTATTATACATTTGGTCTAAATAAATACGAATTTGACGAGGATACAGGATAAATGTTCCACCAACAGCCTCTTTAGTACCAATTTTTTGTTGATACTGAGTATCTGACAAGCTGTAATCACCAAGTGAGTTAATTTGAGTAGCTTCAACTCCTGTTCCATACATACCAGCACAAACCCGGTAATAATCACCAATAATTATTGAATATGTACCAGCATTATAAGCAGCATTTAAAATCATATCATACATATTATGAACATCATCACCAGTAGGAGCTTTAGCTAAATTAGACATACATTGACTGTAGTATTTATATTGAGGACCGTATGTTTCAGCATTGTTTACAGCCAAACGGTTAATATCATTAAAGTGGAAGTACACCGCCGCTAAAGGACCAAAATATTTCTGGTCTAAAGAAATTGGACCTTTTTTAGATGTTTGACTATTATCATCTTGAGCTTCAACAGTGAATCCTAAACCTTTTTGAATTGCTACATAATTAATTAAACCTAGACCACTTGTACCCTCTAAACGTTTAGAGTAATCATTTAACTGGTATGGACCACCCTGACCAGCTGATAACAATGTTTTACGTTCAGCTTGAGTATTAATATATTCTGAGCTTGATACATATGTAGAGGTATTAATATTTTCTTGTAATAACTGAGCAAATGCAGTACCATAAACATAATCACGATTAAAATGTACTGATGGATATTTTTCACGCATCATATCACCTAAAACCGCACCAGATACATAATTAGAGATAATTAAATCAGTATAATTATTTGATAGGCTAATTTTTTCAACATTGCCTGAACCCATTGGTAAATTTAAGTGGAAGTATAAATCACCACTTGCTGTTGATTTTCCAGTAAATTTAATAATCGCAGGTAAGCCACTTGACTCGTTATCTGGAGTTGGCGTTGGCGTTACTGTTGGAGTAGGATTAGGTGTTGCTGTTGGACTAACTGTCGGTGTTGGAGTTGGTGTTGGAGCTACGCCACAATTTGTAATAATTGTCCATGGTTTACCACTACCAGAAGCACCACTATTATTGGCAGGTGAATCACCTTTTGTCCACCAGTTATTTGAATATTCTATACCATTTTGCACAACTTTAGTTCCTGCTGTAGCATATGCAGTATTAGCATCCCAAGTTGCAATTCCGTCACAAGTAGAACCAGTTAATCCATTCGCTGACAATTGTAACGCTTGGTTTTGAGCAACTGTTGAACCATTCGAGGATCCACTATTACAAGCAGTTAGTGCAATCGCACCAAAAGCCAATAATAGATTTAAAGTTAATTTGTTATTCATGATTTTTCCTTAAGCTATATAATTATTATTGTTAAATCATTTATATAAAATAATTTACGCCATATTATACTACTTAACTACTCAAGAATGAAATAGACAATTTTGTATAACTGTTATACCAATTTCAATTTAACGGTAATAAATTTGTGCTACCGATTAAATTGAAATAATGTATTGCAGTATTAATACAAAACAATGAGATTGAATAAATTTTAATATGTGAAGAAACGCAATTTATTTGCTAATTAAAGGTATTATCTAGTCTCCTTGTCTTGTAATTATAGTCCTATTTAAATTGGTTAAACTCATGGAGTGCGATCAATAAGGCATACAATTCAAAACTAACGTGATCAGCAACATTCGGTCCAAGAATAGCACGCGCATGGAGTAAATTATTCTCAACTTTGATATATTTCACATTCTTTGAACCTGACTTAATCATTCCAGCATAGGCTGCCGCTGAATTATTCTCGGGAACCAACGAGTCTTTGGCTAATGAAACTAAGCTAATTGGATTAGTGCTTTTCCAATTTAAGATATCCGCCTGACTCACAACCTTAAGCAAGCTTTTATCTGTAGTCATCTCTGGATTCACCAAGGCTTGCACACTATTATCCAGCGGCGAATAACTAATTCCTGCCGAAGATTTAAACAGTGCGGCAAAGAAATAATTAAGCGCTAATTTAAATTGATTGGTATTACTGAAACGCACACTATCCACATTAAATTGATTACTAGTAGCATGTCCACAAAGCGGTAAATCCAGAACACATTTTAAAGCATAGAAATTAGGGTTAAACAAATTACTCACCGCCACATGATTATAATAAGCGTAACTGAGCAAAGCATTTACCAACAACGATGGCTTCAACATTGAACCCCAAAAGCTACTATTAATGTTATAGTGATTCACCGATTCGCTAACTTGATTACTCAATAAAAAAGGCAGCATCACCCCACTTAAATCATAAGCGCCCTCAATCGCAACAGTTTGCTTGAGAATTAGTTTATGTTGCAAGAGAGGTCTCCGAAAAGCTGGCTCAGTTTGGTAAATGCGACTAAACCATAGTGCATATGATGCGCCTTCCGAATAACCGCTCACAAATAATGGGCGTGATGACTTAGTCTTCAATAACTGCTGCTGCGTTAAATAACGCATTGTTGCAATCAGCATACTCTGCCCATCATCCACATTTGGGCGCGGATAGACAATATAGGGGTGCATCGCTGAGTAATTATCCCCTAGCCCAATATAATCTGGCGCAACCACAATATAACCATTTGCCGCAAAAATGCTGGCTAACATTTCGGCTTTATAATCTTGAAAATGAAGCGATGGCACGTTTAATTTACCACTAATCGTGGAATGAAAATAGAGAATTATGCCTTTGATTTTGGCAGGTGGCAGTAATAACAAGCCCGAGACATTTTGTATCCCATCTTGATTAGTGGTTTGATATTTAAGGCGCTTATAACTTATTTTCGCACTCGACTCAATTTTTGCATTGGAATTAAATAGCCCTGTTTTAGCAAAAATTGGATTACTCTCAATTTGTTGATGATTATATGCGGCATTATCTTGACCAACCCAGCGTAATTCTAATTTACGATAATTGGCAACCACCTCGCTCACGGGAATTTCTGACTCTTGCGGCTGGCTAAGAATAAAGCTCTCGGCTTGTTGAAAAAGATGCGCTTGACTGGCTAAATCGCTGGCAAGCACTGGTTGCAGAATTAAGGAACACCAAACTAGAAGAATTATTCGCACTGTTTTAGTCTTTCATGAGATGAATTTTAATTCAATTATACATGAACTTAGACTCTAGTGCAAAATTGTTCAAACCAGTCATATCTAACTAGATGCAACTTTAAAGATGAATTTAACTAACTTTAACACACTAACTATACCTGACTTAAATTTGAATAGGATTTCTATCCTGCCAAGCAGTTAGTATTAATGAACCAATGACGCCACTAACAAAAATCAGTGGAATTCCATAAACCGCCCAATACCAGGTATAGTTGCCTTTCTCACCGATATATAAATAGCAAAAAACTCCCCAAGCAATACCAACTACGATACTAACATAAGCACCTAAACTATTGGCTCTTTTCCAATAAAACCCCGCTAATAAAGCAAATGCAAACGCCACAATCGGAATATTGAATAAAATCATCTTATTGAGGATATTATCAATCAAGGTATTGGCAATTACATACGCGCCAATTGCACAGAGCAATACCCACAGAAGATTGGAATTAAGTTTAGGTCGATCGGATTTAAAAATACTGCCGACAATTAAAGTTACCATGGCATTCAATACTCCAGCTAGGGTACTTGCCGCGACAAAAAATAATACGACATACGCAACTCCCTGCAATTCATGCGGTAGCGCATTGTGAATCAAGTATGGCAAACCTAATTGAATATCAGCCAAATGCACACCTTTTTGACGTAAGATAGCCGTTGCGAAAATCCCTAATCCGTAAAGTAAAAAAATTATTACCGCCGCGATAGCTGCAGCAAGATATGCCGTTTGTGGGGTTTTCGCTGCGACAATTTTTTGTCCATACCACGGAGCAATAATATAGCTAAACATGGTTAGAATAGTTAATGAAATGATAAATTTGGGTGGTAACAATAATTGCATTTGAACTAAATTATAATCTGGCATTGCATTTAATTGGGGTAATTTAAAGCTAAAATAAACCAATAATGGAAAGAAAACTAGTACAAAAATAAAGGAGAGCAGATCCAAGGCAATTATCGAACTAAGACCACCACGTAAAGTCAAAAATAAAACTATGCTTACTAACCCAGCGCTAAGTAACGGTGCGGCAATTGGAATCAAAGGTAGCATTAGCAAGGTGAGTGATTTAATATACGCAGCACTAAACCCCAACATCGCTAAAAACAATACTACTGCAACTAATAATTCTAATTTTTGTCCATAGCGTAGTGCAAAAAAATGCGCCACTGAAACACCATCAAATTGTTTCCATTTTTTAGCCACCGTTAGGGTATAAAATAATAACCCGATCAAAAAGATAAATGGCATCGCTAATGCCCAATAACCAGCCAAATACCCCAATGATGAAAAAGAAATTAAGGTTCCGGTATTAAACTCGGTCATAACCAACGTTGCCACTAAAGGCAAGAGCTTCGTATGTCGTCCAGCCAATAAATATTCATCTTGAGATTTTACTCGTCGTGAGTTGCGTAGGCTATAAAAGGCAATCAGTAAAAAAAACAGTAAACCTGAGATTATCCCCATTAGCTGTTACCTTTATGCCAGAAGTGAAAAAAGCGCAAGTGTAAAAAAGCGCTCAACAAGACCAAAATAATGTAACCATAAGCTAATGGGGTAAAAAAGCTAGGAACTAGAATCATTAAAACATAAAAAATAAACGCTTCGGCTCGCTCAATAAGTCCCTCAGGATAGAAAAAGCTTTTATTGCTATTTTGTTCAACAAAAATTCCGACTACCAAAAAGCTGGTAATACAAATCAAATTAGCAAAAAGCATTAAAAAGCAGGCGATACCACGGCTGGGATCAAGTAAATACAACGCAAAAATTACTGAGCTTTCGACAATCCGATCGACAACAATGTCCAAAGCACCACCTAGTTGAGTAGAACTATTGCATGCTCGTGCTACCGAACCATCTAAAGTATCAAGGTATCCTGACAACGCCAATAAAAATACCGCTAGCCATGGATGATGAAAATACACGGCTGGAATGATCAATAGCCCAACGACCCCAGATAAGAGCGTAATTAGAGTCGGTGAAAACTTGCACCCCATGTTTAGGACGGGGTCAATCAAGATTTTTTGATAATAATGGCGATATTTTTGTTCAAGCATAATTATTTTTTCGTCGTCGTTGCTGAATTAAATAAGTATAAATATTGAGCATAGCCAGCTGATTTCATTTGCGCAAGCGGAATAAACTTGAGTGCTGCCGAATTCAGGCAATAACGCTTACCGTTTGGCGCAGGTCCATCATCAAAGACATGTCCTAAATGAGAGTGCGCATATTTTGAACTAACTTCCACACGAGTACTAAAAAACCCATGATCAATTTTAGTCGTAATATCTTTATTCGAAATCGGTTTAGTAAAACTCGGCCAGCCAGTTCCTGAATCGTATTTGTCGGTAGAACTAAACAGTGGTTCACCCGATACAATATCGACATAAATCCCCGATTCATGGTTATTCCAATAACTATTATCAAAGGCTCTTTCAGTCGCTTGTTTCTGCGTTACATCATATTGTAATGGAGTTAGTTGTTTTAAGCGAGTCGCCTTATCAAAATTCTGATAATCACTATCAGCCAAGGCTGAATTAATCATTACCCCACACAATAACCCTAGCAACAAAAATTTATTGCACATTCCACACCTCCTTAACCTTGGCATCACGACCACAATTCCAACGATAAAAATGATAACGAGTACTATTTTTTTTGTAATAATCCTGATGGTATTCTTCAGCAGGATAAAATTTCGTACTTGGCAAAATGGTTGTGTAAACCGTTTTTAGCTGCGGTTTAATTATAGCTAGCTGT
>CAYIZV010000067.1:0-4185 GCA_964367915.1 uncultured Neisseria sp. | reverse complement strand
GTCTGAGTAACTCCAGCTAACTTATCAAAATCTGCTTGCATACACCAAAAACATCCGCCCGCAAAAATCGCATCTTGCCGCGCCGCATAACTCGCACTAGTCAACATTAACAACATTATCAAAGATAAATAGCGCATTGATTTCTCCATTAACAAATTACCAGAACAGTTTCAGAAACTTCACTATCACTTTTACTTTAGATGAAAATAATAATGGTTTATAGTATTCGCCCACAACTTGTTTATTTAAATCACTGAGCGTTGGATAAGGAATAATATTTTTAGTTAACGCTTTAACGCTTTCGCCACGATTAATTAAATCAATCCATGGCGCCAATAATTCGCCAGAGTTTAAGCCAAGGATAGACACACCCAATACTTTACCTTTTTTAGTGGTTATAAGTTTAATTTTTCCATGGAGCGCTCGTTCGGCTTGTGCGCGATCATTTTCTTTATATTCAAATTCACTTATGGTAATATTGTCTGAATATTTGGCGTGTGCTTCAGATTCTAATAATCCGACATGAGCTAATTCTGGATAAGTATAAGTTACCCATGGAACGGCTTGATAATTAACCTTCGCACGCTGGCGAAAAATGATATTGCGAATTACGATTCCAGCATGATAACCAGCAATATGAGTAAATTGATAACCACCAGCAACATCGCCAATTGCAAAAACTTTTTTATTTGAAGTTCTAAGGCGTTCATCAACTTGAATTCCGCGTGGAGTATGCTCGATACCCGCAGCGCTCAGATTTAATTTGTCAATATTAACCTTACGTCCAGTCGCCACCAACAAATGTGAACCACTGATGATTTGTTCTTTACCGCCAATTTCTACACTTATTTCGATCTGTCCAGCTGCACCAGAGCTAATCTTAATGATTTTAATATCTTCATAAAGATTCAAGCCTTGGTTTAGCATGTTTTGGCGTAATTCAGCAACTAAATCCGCTTCATCGCGCGGTAGAATTTTACCTAAATTAAGCAGGCTGACTTTAATCCCCAACATTAAAAAAGCCTGTGCGAGTTCACAGCCAATGGGTCCACCACCAATTACCAGTAGATGCTCAGGAGTCTCTTCCAAATTAAAAATTGTTTCATTCGTCAAATAATTGACTTGATCTAACCCTGCAATCGGTGGTACTACCGGAGAAGAGCCAGTTGCGATAATGAAATATTTAGCACTAATTATATCGTCATCTATTTTTACGCTCTGCTCATCAACAAAACTGCCATAGCCACGATAAACCGTAGCACCCAATTGAGTAAAGCGCTCAACTGAATCGTGAGGAGCAATCTGAGCAATCACCTCCTGAACTTTAGCCATAACCTGTTTAATTATTACGGGTTGTGCTTGGGCACTAAAACCAAATTTGGCGGATTCTTTAATCGCGTGATAGTGTTTAGCACTCGACAATAAAGCTTTTGACGGAACGCAGCCATAATTAAGGCAATCTCCACCCATATTATGCCCTTCAATTAAGGCTACCTTTATCCCAAATTGACAAGCTCCCGCAGCAACGCTTAATCCACCAGCTCCAGCACCAATAATACAGATGTCGTAATTATGCTTAGCCATTGTTTTTTCCTTTTTTGGATGATTTTATTATTGCAGGAATAAACGAGATAACCCCAAGCAAAGTTAAGGCAATTAATATCTGCGGACTAATTAAGGCACTAAGCTTTAACTCATCTGAATTTTGCGCAAAAACACTCGTTAGGCTAGCGCCAATATTGACATAAACAAAGGTTCCGGGGATAATTCCAATAAATGTAGCCAAAATAAAGTCACGAAGTTTAATATTAAAAATTCCAGCGGCTAAATTAACCAACCAAAACGGCATTATCGGTAGAAAGCGTAAGCTTAGTAAATAATAAAATGCGTTATGTTTAAGATTGGTTTCCATAAATTTAACCTTATTACCGATTTTAGCCGCAACACCCTCACCAAAAGCCAGTTGAACGGCGATTACCAATAATGTAGCGCCAAGAGTCGCTGAAGTGACAACCAGTAGTGTCCCAATCAGGCTACCAAACAGAAATCCACCCAACAAAGAAAAAATACTCGCACCAGGAATTGAAGTCATAACTATAACGATATAACTCAGACAAAACATTAACACTGCCATCCAATAATGGTACTGAACATAATCACTTAGCTGGTGGTGATATTGTTTTAAAGTTGAAAAATTTAGATAGTGCAGCACATTTAACTGGATTGCCACCGTGATAATAGCCACGATAATGATTAGTGGAATAAAGCGTTTGATTTTTTTCATCTTGTTTCCTATTGACCGTTCAGCGACCAGTTATAAGAATAAGGTTACCGTTTTTTAACGAGCGTCGCTGGTTACTTTAAATTTTTAAATGGCAATTGCAACATTTTTCCTAGATTTTGTGCAGCTTTAGTCTCCCGTAGATAGTCTAAGCCAATGATCATTTTCAACTGACCTAATTCTGGCTGAGCTTGATAGGTCTTAAACCAGCGATCCCACCACGACAAATTAAATCCAAAATTAGAGTTTAACTCCCGCCACACCACTGAATGATGTACACGATGCATATCAGGGGTTACCACCACAAGGCGTAAGACTTTATCTAATTTAAGTGGTAAACGAATATTGCCATGATTAAACATTGCGGTGGCATTTAGTAAGATTTCAAAAATTACTACCGCGAGGGCTGGAACGCCTAAGGCTAAAACTACTCCAAATTTAATTACCATCGACAAAATAATTTCGAGTGGGTGGAAGCGTGCGCCAGTAGTTACATCATAATCTAAATCAGCATGATGAACCTGATGTAGTTTCCATAAAAAACCGACTTTATGAAATAATACATGCTGTAAATAAATTGCCAAATCAAGCAAAATCACCGAGGCTAAAACTATCCACCAGCTCGAAAAATGCCAGAGATTAAATATACCAAAGCTATGTCGTTGCGCAATAATTGCCACCCCACTAGCTGCAAGTGGAAAAAGTAATCGAAGTACCACCGTATTTAAAAACGTCAATCCTAAGTTATTAATCCAGCGATAGGTTTTATTAACATTCAATTTGCGACGTGGTGCAATTATTTCCCACAGCGCAACGAAGGTTAGCACACATGTAAAAATACCTAGCCGCAAACTGCTTTCGTAAATCAGGATATAATTGTTCATTGTTTATTGCTATTCTTATCTGTAAGATTAAACCTCTTCACTCTTAAAGTTGAATTTACGAAAAATTTGAATTATAATGCCTGTGCCAATACCCCAGATTGCATTAATCATAAATATAAGAGCAATAGTTGCTGGAGTGTAATTCATGACGATACCCTTTAGTGGGAAAACGATTAACACGGCACAAAGAGGTGGAAATACGCCACCAAAAATGAATAATTTTAACCAATACGCAAATTTAACTGAATTATGCTTAAAGATAACTGCAGGAATAATACCCCATATTCCGCCCCAAAAAGCCAGTGAAATAAACGCTGGAATAGCAAAAGGTTTAGTAGCAGTCATGACATATGGAGCCTTAGGTACTACTCCAAGTTGAAATAAAACCTCCAAAACACCCTGATGAAAGATCAAAGTTGAGAGAAATCCCGCGATAAATCCAAGAATAATAATTTTTTTATTCATAAGTACTTCCTCATAGTTAGAGCGTTATTAGACAGATTATAAAGCCTATTTACTACATATAATGATTCATGCGAACTTGCAAAAATAATGATTAGCACCTAGAATTTTTTAAAAATCACTTATCTGCACCAGCAAATTTAGCATACCAGTAACGCATTTACGACAACAATTAGCTCAATAAAGACATGATTACCTGAGATTTAACTAGACTCAAATAATTGAATTATATCGTGCATATCCGCGCCGTATTACCAAACGCGATTAACAGAGCCATAACCACAATTTTCAATCAACATTTCAACTTGATAAATAAAATTACTTCATTTCTAATTGCTGTGTTTTTAGTGTTCTTAAGATCTATCTGTTAATACACAAAAACCGATAAAAATCAAAGACATGTACAACAACAACATCTACACAAATTTAGTCGACTTCATGTTTAAAATTAACCAAGCTGCCGCGTAATAAAATCATCAATTAACTGATTAGCTATCGAATATTGTGAGGATGGGCGCCCAGGGAGTTCATCCGCCGCATAAAACCCCGCTGCACGCA
>CAYIZV010000066.1:0-14317 GCA_964367915.1 uncultured Neisseria sp. | reverse complement strand
AATCGTGCTTTTATCATATATATATAGACCTTTGTGCAACTGCTACATAATATCGAGTAACTCTATCAGCACGGGAGTTGGCAACGATATGATTGCTGTGAATAGTAATGGTATCAATACAATCAATGCCGGTAATGGAACTAACCAAATTACGCTCAGCGGTAATAGTAGCAATACAGTTACTAGTGGTAGTGGCAATGATGTAATTAAAAGCAATGCTGGTAGTTTAACTTTAAATAGTGGAGCTGGTGATGATGTGCTGGAAATTACTAGTAATGAGGCACAAGACAAGTTTACGTTAAGTCTTGGTGATGGCAATGATACGGTTAAAATAACCGCAACTGGAGCTGCTACAACGATTGCTAATAATTATGGTGATGATAGTTATGAATTAACTGGAACACAAGTGAAACTCAGCGATACACTTGGCAATACGACTTTAATCCTAAATAATCAACAACTAACGAGCGATGTGAATACAATTAGTACAGGAGTTGGCAACGATAGTATTAATATTACCAGCAATGGTAGCAATCAGATTAATACTGGAAATGGTAACAATCAAATCACTCTCAGTGGCAATAGCAAAGACAATATTACCAGTGGAAGTGGTGATGATGTTATTTTGGCTGGAGCAGGCGATGACATAATCAATGCCGGAAGTGGTAATGATATTATAAATGGAGGGGCTGGCAATGATGTACTCAATGGTAGTACAGGAAATGATACCTATATCTTCAATAAAGGTGATGGTGCCGATATAATTCAGGACGCAGGTGGTAATGACGTCATGAAGCTCGGCGAAGGAATAAAAAAAGAAGATCTATGGTTTAAAAAAAATAATAAAGACTTAACTATTAATAATTTAACTAATCAAGATCAAATAATAGTTAAAAATTGGTATGGTGGCAGCGCAAATAAGGTTGAACAAATTGAACTTGCGGATGGCGAGCATATCTCAAATATCTCGATTGACCAATTGGTGCAGGCTATGGCAACATTTGATGTTAAGCCGATGGCGGAGACAAGTCTCACACCCGCACAGCAAGATACGATTCAGGGCGCGCTAGCAAATACTTGGGTTGATCCAACTAAGTAGGATTGGAAATAAAATATCGGGAAGCATTATAATCTTGTTCGCGTCTAATCAATACGATGAAACGCGTTATTTATACAACTTTTTAAGGAAACAATATGAGATTAACTAAATTAAGTAATTTGTCTTTATTAGCCTTACCAGTAACGCTTTCGCTCAGCGGATGTTTAGGTGCTCCACCTAATACTGGTTTACTGAGCTTGCCTGCACCGGGTATGTACAATGGCATGGCGCAGTCTGGTTATAATGGTAGTGGCACAGTTTTTGGCTTTGTTAATGCACAAAATAGTTTTGGGCAACCGATTACGATATTGCAATTAGCGATGAATTTCAATAATACCAATCTTGGCATGATATCTGGGACAATCGTGACTAATGATGATTCAACTAGCAGTTGTTTATCAGGCACGGATTTGGTCTCAAATAATCCTACCAGTCTCAATATTAGCAGTGCGGTAATTACATTAACTAATTGCCAGCTAGTAGGAAATAATTTTAGTGCTAGTTATTCAGTGTATAAACAAAATTCGGGAGCTTTGCTTGATTCAGGAACTTTTACGATAAATCCTAATTCTGCATGTACAGCGTATAACACAACAATTAGCGCATTACCTAATGGAACTTATAGCGGTGGTCTACAGTCGTGTCTTAATCTGGAGAGTGGTATTCTAGGTGGTAATATTACTAATGGTTCTGCGCGATTGACTAAAGTTTTTGAATCTAATCCAGTAAGTGGTGCTTTGTTTGAATCCAGTGTAATGGTTGGTACAGCCAGCGCTGATTATTCAACAACTTTGACTGAGTCAGTAATTCAAGGTGAAAGCGTTGGGTATGTAACACCATTTTATATGAGCAATATCAATATTAATGGAGCAAATGTAACCGCTAATTACGTTAGTTACTATGACTATGGGACATTACAAGCAAATGTAACTGGTAATTAATATGGAGCAGAATATCGATAGCGGTTTAATTTGTCTGGTAATGATGGGGCAGTTTCACAATGTAGTGATGGATGCTGCTCAGATTGAGCATGAGTATAAGCATAATGGTAATCTCACAAGTGTTGACATTTGTCGAATTGCCAAAGATTTAGGACTCAAGACTCGCCACTCAACAATAAAGATTGAGCGGATTAAACATCTACCATTGCCCCTAATCGCTAAAGATAATTCTGGAGAGTTCTTTATAATTGCCCGTGTTAATGATAATGGACAACTTCTGATTCAACACCCCAAGCATGGTAAGCCTGAAGAAATCAGTTTTCAAACACTCTCTGAAAATTGGTCAGGTGAAGCCATTCAAATGGTATCGCGGGCGAGCATTAGCGGTGATATTGCCAAATTTGATTTTAGCTGGTTTATTCCACCATTGATAAAGCATCGTAAATTGCTCGGCGAAGTTTTGCTGGTTTCATTTGTTATGCAGTTACTGGCGCTGATTACGCCGATGTTTTTTCAGGTAGTGATGGATAAGGTGCTGGTGCATCGTGCTTTGACAACCTTGCAGGTAATTGCAATTGGCTTACTAGCTGTGTCTTTATTTCAAGTTATTTTAGGCGGTATTAGAAGTTATGTTTTCAGTCATACTACGCTGCGCATTGATGTTGAGTTAGGCGCAAAACTCTTTCGCCATTTATTGCGTTTGCCACTAAGCTATTTTGAACAACGCAAAGTTGGTGAATCAGTTGCGCGGGTACGTGAGCTGGAAAATATTCGCAGTTTCTTGACTGGCAATGCAGTTACTTTAGTGTTAGATTTGCTGTTTTCAGTCGTGTTTATTGCGGTGATGCTTTACTATAGCGTTAAATTAACCATCATTGTTTTGCTCTCGATTCCATGTTATATTATCTTGACGGTCTTAATTACGCCGATGCTGCGCCGTGCGCTCAATGATAAATTTGCAAAAAGCGCAGCCAATCAATCATTCTTGGTTGAATCAATTAATAATATCCAAACGGTCAAAGCAATGGCGCTTGAGCCACAAATGACTAATCATTGGGAACAGCAGTTGGCAAGTTATGTTCATTCGAGCTTTAAAACTACCACTTTAGGTATGGTTGGTAGCCAAGGTGTGAGCTTGGTTAATCAACTGGTAACAGTTGCAATCATGTGGTGGGGTGCGAGTCTGGTAATTGGTGATCAATTGACCGTTGGGCAATTAGTTGCATTTAATATGCTTTCAGGTCAGGTTGCCAGTCCTGTAATGCGCTTAGCACAGTTATGGCAAGATTTTCAGCAAACGGGGATTTCAGTGGCTCGGTTGGGTGATATTCTCAATAATAAAACTGAAGCCGATAATGCAGCCAATAGTAGTGTCATGCCAGTAATTAAAGGTGCACTTAATTTCGAAAAAATTAATTTTCGCTATTCTTTAGATGGGCAGTTAATACTTAAAAATGTTAGCTTAACGATTCAGGCTGGTGAGATAATCGGTATTGTTGGGCGCTCGGGGAGTGGTAAGAGCACTCTTACCAAATTATTACAACGTTTGTATGTGCCAGAATCAGGGCGGGTGATGATAGATGGCATTGATCTGAGTATGGCAAATCCAGCATGGTTACGCCGACAAATTGGAGTCGTTCTACAGGAAAATAATCTATTTAACCGTTCGATTCGTGACAATATAGCAATTAGCGATAAAAACACACCATTGGATAAAGTAATCTGGGCTTCCAAACTGGCTGGTGCACATGATTTTATTGTTGAGCTAACTCATGGCTACGATACAGTTTTAGGTGAAAATGGTTCGGGTTTATCGGGTGGGCAACGCCAACGAATTGCGATTGCTCGTGCATTGATTAATGATCCCAAAATTTTGATTTTTGACGAGGCAACTAGTGCACTTGATTATGAGTCTGAGCGGGTGATTCAAGATAATATGCAGGAAATTTGCCGCGGACGTACCGTATTAATTATTGCCCATCGTTTGTCTGCCGTGCGAATAGCCAACCGAATTGTTGCCATGGAGCAAGGACAGATAGTTGAAAGCGGTAGTCATGATGAGTTATTGGCACGCAATGATGGTCTTTATCGTTATCTTCATTCCCTGCAAGGTTAATTTAAGATGTGGAATAAATTAGTTATCAAAGAATTAATTGAAAAATACCGCGAAATAATCCGTGAGTCATGGGGTGAGCGCGATCGTACTAAAAATGAAACTCGTCGTGATGAAATGCAGTTTTTGCCAGCGGTGCTAGAGATACAACACACTCCACCACATCCATTACCAAGAGTTTTATTATGGTTGTTATGCAGTTTTTTATTGCTAACCTTGTTATGGAGTATTATTGGTAATATTGATATTGTTGCTACAGCCAATGGCAAAATTATACCAAGTAGCTTTGTTAAATATATTCAGCCGATGAATACTGCTACGGTGAGTAAAATTCTGGTTAAAGATGGGCAATATGTTAAAGAAAGTGAGCTTTTAATTGAGCTTGATTCAACGATTTCTGCAGCAGATGCCAAAAAAGCCGAACGTGATTATCAGTCAACTCTGTTAGATAGTATCAAAGATCATAACTTAATCGCTCGTCTGGATAATAAATCACTTGAGAGTTGGCCAACTAGTGGTATGGATGCTGCGTTAGTTGAAAATAGCAAAAATCAATTTGAGAATCAATGGCTGGAGTTACAGAATAAATTACAGTCAATTCAAGCACATCAGGTTTCTTTAGATGAAGCGATTGGTACATCCAATGCAATTTTGAGTAAATATCGCCAAACCTTGCCAATGTTAAAAGAAAAAGAATCTGATTACCTTGAGCTGTATAACAAAAAATTTATGTCGCAACATGGTTATCTTGATATTTCCAAACAACGGATTGAACTCCAACAAAGCGTTGCTGAAGAACAAGGTAAGATCCGCGAAATCAAAGCCCAAAAAGAAGAGCTTTCTAGACAATATCAATTAACGATTTCAGATTTCAAACTCGATATCGGGCAAAAAGTCTTGGATGTAGATCAAAAACTAAGTGAGGCTCAGGCTAATTTAGATAAAGCTAAACAAAATCAGGAATATACCGCTCTTCGTGCTCCTGTTAGTGGTTATGTTCAGCAGCTTGCGGTACATACCGTGGGTGGTGTAGTGACTCCTGCACAAGCTTTGATGGTAATTGTACCACGCAGTGGAGGAATTTTGGCGGAAGTACAGCTGGAAAATAAGGATGTTGGCTTTGTGCATGATGGTCAGAATGTGGAGGTGAAAATTGCCGCGTTTCCATTTACTCGCTATGGTACCATACACGGTATAGTTACCAGCGTTTCTGCTGATGCAGTCGCTGATCAGAAAGAGCAACTTCTGTATAATGTTTATGTCAAATTAGATCGCGCAACGATGCCAGTTAACGGAACAGATGTTTATCTCAATCCAGGCATGATGGTAACTGCAGAAATCAAAACCGGACGACGTAAATTAATTGATTATTTCCTGAGCCCACTTATTCAAAATACTACTGAAGCTTTCCATGAACGCTAAGATAATATAGTAATATTTAGAAGAAATTAAATGTTTATAAATGATATTAAAAAGCGTTTTGAGTTATTCAAGAATTGCCCGTACTCTTATTTTGTATTGAGCGGTATTTTAGCAACATTGGGAAATGGTTTGATTTATATTACTCTTTCCTGGCAAATTTATCAAAATAATAACACTGTAACGTCATTAACAATATTACTTTCATGTATATGGTTGCCGAGTATTTTATTCGGCCCATTTTTTGGAGCTTGTGCCGATATATACAATCGTAAGTATTTACTTGTTATTTCTAATTTAGTTCGGGGTATCTGTGTAGTTGGTTTTAGTTTGTGCTACATTCTATCATATCACCCCAATCTTTATGTATTGGCATCGCTCTTAGGTGTATTTGTCTCTTTTTATATGCCAGCTGCATTACCACTAATGCAAGAAATTATTGATGAAGATCAGATTGTTAATGCAAACGCTACCGTTGATATATTGTATGAATTGGGTACTGGAGTTGGTATGGGTATATCAGGTGGGTTAATTGTTTGGTTTGGTAGTTATGTAACGATGATGATAGGTGGCATATTATTTATTCTTGCAAGCATTTTTAACATAGTGATGAAATATAACAAATCGTCAAATGAAGATCGAGCTCAAGTCTCATTCAGTATGCTTTTTGGTGATTATTTCTTTATCTTCAAATATCTAAAATCACAACAACGGTTAATACCAGTTTATTTAGCTCAGATGTTATTACTTATTTTATTGATGACTTTGCCAGTATTATTATTGCCATTTGTTCAACAAATTTTACATGCGGGATCTAGAGAGTTTGCATTACTTGAAGTAGTATTTTCTATCGGCATGATTTTTGGGGGAATATTCTCACCTACATTATCAAATAAACTAGGCTTGAAATCTGCTATAGGACTACTAATGATTCTACTAGCAATCAGTTTATTGTTATTTGCAAATAACTACAGTGAAGTTAGTACTTTTATTGGATATTTTTTTGTCGGCTTTGGTTTGTCTGCATGGGCATTAATTATAAGTTATGGACAAATGTTCACGGACAATAGAGTACAAGGTAGATTACAAGCATCTTTTTTCAGCATATCAGGAATTGGTGTTTTGTTACTTTATGTGTTGCTTGACTTTTATGATACATTCATTTCTATTAGTGGCATGTACCTTATTGAGAGCCTCATTGTCATTCTCGGATTTATATTTGTTTGTTTTATTAGTTTACCACCACATGGAACTAAAAAGTTAGCTATTAATGAATGATACAATTGAAGAAAAATAATTAATCTGGTAATATCTGAGTTATGATTTAGGTAGAGGCCTAATCTTACCCTAACATCATAAATTCCCCAGCTTAATCAATGTCACACCATTACCACCCTGAGTAGGTGTACCGTAGCTATAAGCCAATACCTGAGGCAGATGGCTTAGGTATTTGCGAACTGCATTCAATAATATTGCTTGATTATAAGCAGAGTTAGTTCCTTGCCCATGTATAATTTTGATACATGCACCGGGAGCTTGTTGCTCGATAAACCGTTCAAGTAATTCCAGTGCGTGCGCTTTACTGTAGCTGTGCAAATCTAAACTAGCGCGCATGCTTAGTTTGCCGCTACGTAACTCTTTGGGTAAATTCTTTTGCCCATGACGAAAAAATTCACTTGTTGAATCGTGTTCATCAAAAAACTCAAATTCCTGCGACATAGTTGGTGTAATTTGCTCTAAATTTGAACGTTGCTTAGTAGCCGGTTTTGAATTTTGGTAAATCTCAACCTCTGCTTTAAGTGGTACTACTTGTAGTGCTTGGCAGTATTCACTGAAATTAACTTGCCGCGTATCTGGTGCCGTCGTAACAGGTTTAACTGCCGGACTGGTAGCAGGTAACTGTTTTTTTATTGTTTTAAGTTTTTTTTGCCACATGATAGATTGTGTTTATAAAGGTTATTTAATAAGTAGCTCTTAAGCTTGAAGACGATATATTATGCTATAATTTTGAACTTTATACAATTTTATGCACTGGGGCTTATATGGCAAAAGTTAAATTGGGCGACTCGTACCAATTATACAAACGAATTTTTTCTACTTATATGACTGGCTACTGGAAGAAATTTACGATTTCACTGATAGCTATGGCGGTGGCTGCAGCTACAGAACCTGCATTTGCCAGATTGATGAAGCCTTTGATTGATAAAGGATTTACTGATCAAGATCGCACTGCAATGTGGGCAACTCCACTAGCTGTAATGGTGATTTTCTTGATTCGGGCAATTGCCGCTTATGTCAATGAAACTACTTCGACTTGGCTTTCAGGTACTATCGTTGAAAAAATGCGTACACAAATGTTCCAAAAACTTCTACGCATGCCTGTGCAATATTATGATGATAATAATTCCGGACGAATGATTTCACGAATTGTGTATGATGTAACGCAGATTACCGAAGCTGGGTTTAATATCATTACTGTTACGGTAAAAGATGGTTTAACAATTATCGGCTTGTTGGCATTGTTATTTTATACTAACTGGCAATTAACGTTATTTTGCTTCTTCACCTTACCTTTTGTACTGGTTTTGGTTCGTGTACTATCTAAACGGTTACGTCGCTTAAATAAAAATAATCAGGAGCAATACGGTGCGATGACGCAAGTGGTTACCGAAGCAGTACAAGGGCAGAAAATCGTTAAATTACTCGATGGTCTGAACTATGAAACTTCGCGTTTTGCCGAAAGTGTTCGTGCAATTAAAGATAATAATGTTCGCCAATCTGGTACTTCTTCGTTAAATTCAGGTGTGAGTCAGTTTTTGGTTGCGGTGGCATTATCGTTGATTTTATACTTTGCTTCAACCCGCTCACGGGCTAATGGCTTTACCGCAGGTGATTTTGTATCATTTATCACTGCAATGATTATGATTATGCAGCCGATGAAACGCATTACCAATGTTACTCAGTCACTACAACGTGGTTTAGCTTCTGCCGAATCAGTGTTTAGCTTTCTTGATGAACATGAAGAAGTTGACAATGGTGAACATAAAGTTAGTAAAGTTACTGGTGATATTCAAATTAATAATCTGGTATTCAAATATCCAAGCTCGGAAAAAAATGTACTGGATGATATTAATTTAGAAATTAAAGCTGGTGAAACTGTGGCTTTGGTTGGTAGTTCCGGTAGTGGTAAAACTACTTTGGCAAATTTAATTCCACGGTTCTATATTCCGCAATCTGGAGTGATTAAGCTTGATGGGGTAGAATTAAATAGTTTGAGTCTGCAATCATTGCGTGATCAAATTGCGCTGGTGAGTCAGGAAGTGGTGCTGTTTAATGATACGGTATACAATAATATCTCTTATGGTAGTAATAGTCGCTTTAGCGAGGAAGAAGTTCATAATGCCGCACAACTGGCTAATGCTTTAGAGTTTATTGAGCAGTTACCACAAGGTTTTGCAACCGAGATAGGTGAAAATGGTACGCGTCTATCAGGTGGGCAAAAACAACGTCTGGCAATTGCCCGTGCTATTTTGAAAAATGCACCGATTTTGGTACTTGATGAAGCAACTTCAGCCTTGGATAATCAATCTGAAAAATTGGTACAGGAAGCATTGGATCGCTTGATGGCAAATCGTACCACATTGGTAATTGCGCATCGTTTATCAACCATCCAACATGCTGATAAAATTGTCGTGATGGAGCAAGGTAAGATTGCGGAAACAGGTCGTCATGATGAGCTGTTAGCTAAAAATGGAGTCTATGCCAGCTTGTATAATATCCAATTTAAAGCTTGATTTATTCAGCCTAAAAAGAGCAAACCGCGGTTGTTTATGTTATAATACCGCCATTAAAAACACTGTTTAATGGATTAATTATGCCTAAAATTCTTGCAGCTGAGATTCGTCCAAAGAGTCTATTGGAGTCGCATGGAAACTTACAGGCAGGTTTAAAATATTATCACGTAGACGTAGATGGTCGCGGTGGTGCTTGTGAGAATATTAAACGAGCGTAAATAGTTACAACGAGGGGCAAATAGTCACCTCGTTTTTTAATTAAAGAAAGAAATATTAGCGTGACTAAGTATATTTTTATTACCGGTGGGGTAGTGTCATCTTTGGGCAAGGGGATTGCCGCAGCTTCAACAGCTTCAATTTTAGAATCGCGTGGTCTGAAAGTTACCATGCTGAAACTTGATCCATATCTAAATGTTGATCCGGGTACAATGAGTCCGATGCAGCATGGTGAAGTTTTTGTAACTGAAGATGGTGCGGAAACTGATCTGGATTTAGGGCATTATGAGCGGTTTATTTCGGCGCATATGACCAAAAAAAATAATTTTACTTCGGGTAAAATTTATGAATCGGTGATTCGTAAAGAGCGGCGTGGTGAATATTTGGGTAAAACCGTACAGGTAATTCCACATATTACGAATGAAATTAAAGAGCGAATTATCGAAGGTGCTGCAGGTTATGATGTTGCGATGATTGAAATCGGTGGTACAGTTGGTGATATTGAGTCTCAGCCATTTCTGGAAGCAATTCGCCAAATGCGTCAAAATCTAGGACGTGCTAATACATTATTTATGCATTTGACTTTGGTACCATATATTGCCAGCGCAGGTGAGCTTAAAACCAAACCAACCCAACATTCAGTAAAAGATATGTTACAAATCGGGATTCAACCGGATATTTTGATTTGTCGGATGGATCGTGAATTACCAATCGAAGAAAAGCAAAAAATTGCTTTATTTTGCAATGTAGATGAGCGTGCAGTAATTGGCTGTTATGATTCAAACAGTATTTACAAAGTTCCGCGAATGTTGCACAATCAGGAGATTGATGACATAATTTGTGAAAAAATGCAAATTGATGCTCCAGCAGCAGATTTTACTTTATGGGATAAAATTGTCAATAATCTGGAAAACCCGTTGCAACTGGTTGAAATTGCGATGGTTGGAAAGTACGTTGATTTGACCGAATCATATAAATCATTGAATGAGGCGTTGATTCATGCTGGTATCCATACCAAGTCACGAGTAAATATTAATTATATTGATGCAGAAACTTTGTCTAGTGGTGATCTGTCACCATTGCAAAATGTTGATGCAATCTTAGTTCCTGGTGGGTTTGGTAATCGCGGTGTTGAAGGTAAAATCAAGGCAGTTGAATATGCCCGGAAACATAATATTCCGTTCTTAGGAATTTGTTTAGGTATGCAATTGGCCGTGGTAGAATACGCCCGAAATGTATGTGGTTATGCCGATGCCAATTCAACTGAATTTAGTCAAACTAGTTCTTATCCGGTAATAGGGATGATTGAAGAATGGGAAGATAAAAGCGGTAGCGTAGAAACCCGTGACGAAAATACTGACTTAGGCGGTACGATGCGTTTGGGGGCACAGGATTGTGAATTAGTTGCAGGTAGTTTGGCGGCGAATATTTATGGTGCAAATAAGATTCATGAGCGCCATCGTCATCGTTATGAAGTTAATAATAGTTTAATTGATAATTTGGTGAATGCAGGTTTAGTAGTTAGTGGAACTTCACTTGGTCGTGAGAAATTGGTAGAGACTGTCGAATTGCCTAATCATCCATGGTTTTTTGGCTGTCAATTCCATCCGGAGTTTACATCTAATCCTCGTCATGGTCATCCGTTATTTAGTTCATTTGTTAATGCAGCTTTATCTTACCGTAAACGTAAGGCAGATTCAGCTTCGGTTTAACCTTATCTAATTTTAAAGAGAGATTTATGCAACAAAATTCATGGAAATTATTAGACTTTGAAATTGGTTTAAATCAGCCCTTGTTTTTAATGGCTGGTCCCTGTGTGATTGAATCTGAACAGTTGGCAATTGATACTGCAGGCTATTTAAAAGAAGTTACCAGTAAATTGGGGATTAATTTTATTTATAAGTCTAGCTTTGATAAAGCTAATCGTAGTTCAGGCTCAACTTTTCGCGGTTTAGGCATAGACGAAGGTTTACGGATTATGTCTGAGGTTAAACGCCAGCTGGGATTACCTTTGGTAACTGATATTCACGATGCTGAACAAATTGATCAAGTTGCTTCTGTTGTCGATATTTTGCAAACTCCCGCGTTTTTATGTCGTCAAACGGATTTTATCAAAGCAGTAGCTAAAACTGGTAAACCGATCAATGTCAAAAAAGGTCAATTCCTTGCGCCGTGGGATATGAAAAATGTAACTGATAAGGCATTAAGCGTTGAAGGACACGGTTTAATCATGGCGTGTGAGCGTGGGGTTAGCTTTGGTTATAATAACCTGATTTCGGATATGACCTCATTGGTGGTGATGCGCGAGACTAACTGTCCAGTAGTTTTTGATGCTACTCATTCAGTTCAGTTACCTGGTGGGCAAGGGAATAGTTCCGGCGGTCGCCGTGAGTTTGTGCCAGTTTTGGCTCGTGCAGCGGTGGCGGTAGGGGTCAGTGGAATATTTATGGAAACACATCCGCGTCCGGATGAAGCGAAATCTGATGGCCCGAATTCGTTCCCCATGTATCAGATTGAAGATTTTTTAACTGAGATTATGGCGATTGACCAACTCGTGAAAAAATATTAATTGTTTTAGTCGTTAATTATTTAAAAGGAAATTATATGTCTGCTATTGTTGATATTATTGCTCGTGAAATTCTTGATTCACGCGGTTTTCCAACGGTTGAAGTTGATGTAGTTTTAGAGTCCGGTGCTTTTGGACGTGCGGCAGTGCCTAGTGGTGCATCAACAGGTTCACGTGAGGCACTGGAATTACGTGATGGTGATAAAGCTCGCTATAATGGTAAAGGTGTATTAAAAGCAATTGAAAATATCAATGGCCCTATTACCGAGGCTGTGCTTGGTTTCGATGCCTTAGATCAAACTGCTATTGACAATTTATTGATTGCTTTGGATGGTACTGAATATAAATCAAATTTAGGTGCTAATGCTACTTTGGCAGTATCTATTGCAGTTGCACGTGCAGCGGCTGATGAATTAGGTATTCCACTGTATAAATACGTTGGTGGTGCTGGCAAAAAAATGTTACCTGTTCCAATGATGAATGTAGTAAACGGTGGTGAGCATGCTAATAATAATCTAGATATTCAAGAATTTATGATTATGCCAGTTGGGCTACCTTCTTTTAAAGAAGCGTTACGTTGTGGTTCTGAAGTATTCCAAGCATTAAAAAAAATCTGTAATTCTCGTGGTTATCCAACTTCTGTTGGTGATGAGGGTGGTTTTGCACCAAGCTTAAATACTAATGAAGAAGCAATTACGATTATTTTAGAAGCAATCACTGCTGCAGGGTACGTAGCTGGTAAAGATGTTATGCTAGCAATGGATTGTGCTGCTTCAGAATTTTACAAAGATGGTAAATACGTCTTAGCCGCTGAGGGATTACATTTGAGCTCTGAGCAAATGGTTGATTACTTAGAAAATTTAGCTGACAAATATCCAATTATATCAATTGAAGATGGTATGGCTGAGCAGGATAATGAGGGCTGGAAGATTTTAACTGAACGCTTGGGTAGCAAAATTCAAGTAGTTGGTGATGACTTATTTGTAACTAATCCTAAAATTTTGGCAAAAGGTATTGCTGATGGAATTGCCAATTCACTATTGGTAAAAGTAAATCAAATTGGTACATTAACAGAAACCATTGAAGCGGTTGAGATGGCAAAATCAGTTAATTATACAACGGTTATGTCACATCGTTCTGGTGAAACTGAAGATTCAGTAATTGCTGATTTGGCTGTTGGTTTAAACTGTGGTCAGATTAAAACTGGATCATTATCACGCTCCGACCGGATTGCCAAATACAATCAATTACTACGTATTGAAGAAATGCTTGGTGAAAACGCAGTTTATCCAGGACTTAATGCATTTTATAATATTAAATAAATATTTGTCATAATGATAAAAGCAGCTGTATTGTACAGCAGCTTTTTTTGTCAATAGTCTAGTTATTGGTTAACATACCCATAAGTCAAAAACGTCTTCAGTAATGTCGTGACACCCTGTTGGTAAAAACTCAGCAGGTACAGCAGTATCGTATCCTAGTTTTAACGACATATCTTTTAAACCCTCATTATCAGGTACATTAAAGATGCTTTTCAACTTTGCAAGTTGCTTATTTACTGCGGTTGGTGATATCTTCTGTCCAAAACGAGTTATCCACATTGCAACTTCAGTATAAGAATAGTTCCTGGCATAAAGATAAAGAACCATTTGTTGAACTCGCGTTAAAGAAACTTCTTTTAATTCATTATCAAGACTTGAGTATTTTACGCCATGAAATTTCATACCTAGGTTGGCTAATCTGGCAATTGTAAACGGCTTGAATTGGATATGTAAGCATAAAAAATTACCTTTTGAATCATAAACAGGTGTTTTATGCGAAATTGTCGCTTCTGCCTGAGTCTCTGTTGTATTTATTTCTAAAAAAATCCGACGGTGATTATGCGCAATTATTTCTTGATGTTGTAGAGTTACCTGATCTGCAAATTGGCTATACATAGCTAATTTAGGAATCGCAAACTGAGTAACTACTTTACCAATTAACTCAGCTTCTTGAATGCCAACGATTTTACAAAAATTATTGCTGGCATATAAAATTTTATTTCGATTATCCAGTATCAGGCATTGCATACCCAAGCTTTTATCTATAATTTCAAGACTCTTGATATATTGTTGTAACTGATGTTACGCAGATGCTAAAGATTTTTCATAAGCTTCGTTCTCTGCTTTA
>CAYIZV010000065.1:0-14728 GCA_964367915.1 uncultured Neisseria sp. | reverse complement strand
AGCCGATCAAAATGAAGTTATTGCCTCTCGCCTAGATTTTACGCCTGTTGATATATCTTATTTTTTCCAAATTCTAATCAATATAAATAGCAAAATTGAGCCATCTAATTTACCAGATAATGATCATTTCTTAACAACGCGTGAACATCAGATAGCATTTTTATTATGCCATTGTAAAAGCCCATCTGAGATTGCTCAAGTACTGAGTTTATTTAACGACAAAGATATTCAGGCAAAAACTGTAAATAACATAATTTCACGTTATTTATTCCCAAAGTTTGAAGCTAATAATAAAACCGACCTAATTAACAAATTAAAAGAAATGAATTACGATAAAAAAATACCAAACTCACTGCTAAGCAATCAGTTTATTGACTTGACTAAACACCAGCTGATAATCTAACAATCGACCAAGGCTGATCATTAGGAATTAATTTGCAGCATTCAAAACCGACGCCAAATAATTAATTTTGTCTTGATTTTCTGACATAAGACGTGTAGCGTAATTGTTTATTTTCTCCATATTATGAGATGATGTACTAGCGGTAGCAAGTTCATGACCACCATCAGAGTTAATATAAACAAAATCAACGTTTAGACCATAATCTCGTGCTTCATGAATATATTCTTGAACTAAATCCGTGGAAAATTTTGCGCTAACTATCGGCGAATTTAGCAAGTATTGGAATAAACCATAGGCACCAAATTCAGCCATATGAGTATGCCCATAATGATCTGAATCATTGCCCCCATTACCAATTAGAACAATTCGAATCTTTTTATTGGGAAACATAAACCAAGCATTGAGCAAAGCTATTTCTGCTGGATTGTTTAAGATTACTCCAGGATCAATAAAAACATGTGTCTTGCCACCAACTGAAAATTGCCGAGGAGAAAACAGCATTGGTGGATTAGATGCACCGTGAATTAAATCGCGCAAGAAATAATTGGTGTAATTACCATTAATTGTAGGTTCCCAATTACGAATTACACGTAATGAATTTTCAGAGACATCATAAACAGGAACCAGAAGATTATTGTGTAAATCCGCCAGAGTACAATCTCCAAAATACCCTTCAAGAATTCCAAGCTTCCCCTCGGGCAAATAGAGTGGACCAAATATTCCAAATAAAGTTAAAACGTAATGATACCAAGGAGCACTAAACATTCGACGGATATTTTTCACATAATCACGAACGACATCTGCAGCACTGAATTTATAACCTTTATCACCATCAGGTACAGATAAAATGGCGCAATTAATCGCTCCAGTTGATGTGCCTGCCATAAACTCAAAAAGCTCACCAGTTTTCTTACCCGTTAACTCTTCTAATTTAGTCAGAATTTGCAAAGGAACAATCCCGCGCACTCCACCACCAGTGAGAACTAAAATATTGATTACTTCTTTATCCGCATATTTTTCACGAATTAGCTGGTTAGTTTTAAGGTTTGGTCGATCACCTAATTCTGGAGTGCGATCTACTACGACCCGAAGATACTTTTTAGTAATGTGCTTCAAATAAATATAGACTAGTCCGATGTAACAGACTAGCACAATAAAGAAGACATTAAAACTATTCAATTAATTAAACCCATTAGCTGAGCTCATTAGTGATTGTTTTGCCGAGTCAACTAAACCAACACCAAGCTTTTTAGAAATCTTATCAAGTGCATCTTGTGATGGCGTAAAATCAACCACATTTTCACTCTTGAATTGATCACGGGCAATACTATCAACCGTGCCATAACCATCAATAAGACCTAGTTTTTGTGCATCTTGTCCAATCCAGTAACGTCCGCTAAATAGATCAGGATCGTTGCCAAGTTTAGTTCCCCGCCCACGCTTAACCGCATCAATAAACTGTTGATGAATTTCATCCAGCATTGCTTGTTGCATTTTAGTTTGTTCCTGACTTTCTGGTAAAAATGGATAGCCCATTGCTTTATTGCGCCCTGAGATTAGCAAACGACTGTCAATACCTAATTTTTTGATTGCTTCAGTTGCACCAAAACCACTATAAATTACACCAATTGACCCAACAATACTTGCTGGAGCAGCATAAATTTTATCTGCTGCTGCAGCAGCATAATAACAGCCCGAAGCACAAACTTCTTCCACAACAAAGTCAATTGGTTTGTTCGGATATAATTTGCGAAGTCTGGTTAATTCATTATTTAGGATATCTGAATAAACAGGCGAACCACCTGGTGAATTAGCACGGATTAATACGGCTACTGTTTTTTTATCTTTCAGTGCGTCAGTCACACCTTTAATAACTGTTGCATAATTTTTATTGTCACCATCAATTACGCCTTTAAAATCGACAACGGCAACTTGCGGACCTGTTTTCTCACCATCTTCAACATCGCTACCATAGTTGGCATAAACAGCCCAACCAATCAGGAGAAGCACAATTAGACGAAAGAAAACTCGCCAACGGCGTGCTCTTCGTTGCTCTTTAATCGTTTCTAATAATACCTTTTGAATCGTCTCTTGCTCCCAATTGCTCATAGTTACCTCTTTAATGATATAATGACTACCTAATAAGCTGTTATTATATTACATAACGCGCTTTAGATTCGAGATTTAGACGATAAAATAGCATAAAAAGTAAAAGAGGACGCAGTTCGCAATGAAGAAGATTTTATTAGCATCAGGAATTTTTATTAGTGCAAGTAGTTTTGCTGATCCAACTGGAATCTATATCGGTGGTGGGTTAGGCTATGGTTCGCAACAAGCCAATTATCTTGGGTCATCAAATACTGATGGTACACCAGCACTTCGTGCACAAGTTGGTTATCAATTTGCAAACTGGTTGGATGCCGAGCTTGGCTGGAACTATCTCACTCAAGGCAGCAATTGGAATAACTTAGGCACACCATCTACAACCGTATATGATTTCGCATTTCTGCCTGGATTCACGCTTCCGGCAACACCTATTACCGTATTTGTCCGTCTCGGAATTGATGCTGTATCGGCTAACTTAAATAGTAGTTGGTATAATCAATTGATTAGTAATTCAACCACTAATTTTGAATATGGGGCCGGAGTTAAGGTAAATATTCCTGAAACGAATACATTTGTTAGACTTGAATATATCAATTATGGAGCTGCGCCGAACAACAATAATTCTAATCTAACGACAACACCGACTGCAATCATGATGACTGCAGCTTACGTGTTTTAGAATAATTTACTTACTCTTTTTTAACATCTGGCGGTTAGCCAAAAACTGCTCAGTAAAACTACTGAACTGCCCTAGGCTGATCGCTTCGCGAATCTCACTCATCAACGTCAAATAATAATGGATATTGTGTATAGTATTTAGTCGCGCACCTAAAATTTCGCCAATTTTAAATAAATGGTGCAAATATGCTCTAGAAAAATTCTGACAGGTATAGCAGCTGCAGCTTTCATCCAATGGTCGGGTATCATCTTTGTACTGCGCATTTTTGATTTTCACATCACCAAAGCGGGTAAATAGCCAGCCATTACGAGCGTTTCTTGTCGGCATTACACAATCAAACATATCAATGCCCTTGCTAACACCATATACCAAATCTTCAGGTGTCCCAACTCCCATTAAATAATGCGGTTTGTGCTCGGGCAACATATCTTCCATTTCATCCAGCATTCGTTCCATTTCTTCTTTGGGCTCACCAACTGAAAGACCGCCAATTGCCATCCCATCAAAACCTATATTCATTAGCTCCATCAATGATTTCTCACGTAGATCATTAAACATTCCACCTTGAATAATTCCAAATAAAGCATTTGGATTTTTATACTCATCAAATGCCTTGCGTGAACGCTCAGCCCAGCGTAATGAAAGTTCCATTGATTCGCAAGCAGTAGCATAATCTGCTGGATAAGGAGTACACTCATCAAAAATCATCGCGATGTCAGAATTAAGTACCGTTTGAATTTCCATTGATTTTTCAGGTGATAAGAATAGTTTTGAACCATCAATTGGATTTTGGAAATGCACACCTTCTTCTTTGATCTTACGCAATTTACCAAGACTAAATACCTGAAAGCCACCTGAATCAGTTAGTATCGGTTTATTCCAGCCATTAAATTTATGTAAGCCACCAAATTTGCCTATAACATCTAAGCCTGGACGTAACCATAAATGGAAAGTATTCCCCAAGATAATTTGTGCATGAGACTGCTCCAGCTCAAATGGCGACATCGCCTTAACCGCACCATAAGTACCAACAGGCATAAAAATCGGAGTTTCTACCACACCATGATTTAGATGCACACGCCCTAAGCGCGCGTGACCGTCTTTTTTTAATAATTCAAATTTCAACATATTATTTCTTCATTTAAAAATTTATTAACACTCTTTAATAACACAACGCAAATCGTCAAAACTATAACTAATTTGTCTTTCACAGCAGACACTCATTAAAATAAAATATTACGCGGCTAATTTATTACGATACTGCGTATAGGTCATCCCAATAATCACTAACAAAATTATACCAATAGCTAAATAAGTACTAATTGAAAATTGTTGCTGAAAAATAAAATAACCATAGATTACGCCCGTTAATGCAGCAATTGCATTAACTAAAGAATAATAGACTGAACCAACCATTTTAATTATAACAAACAGTAAAATATAGCCAAGCGTAGATAAGAATATTTCAAGTAAAATTAGACCTGAATTAAAATCATGTAAACCCAATGGGTAATACCCCTGCTGAATCACCGTTAACGGACTGACACAGAGAGTTGAAACCATCAACATCCACAAGGCATAGTTTAAAACGCTGCCACGCCCTGGATGAAAACGCGAAAGGTAAACCGCACTAAAAGCATAACTAAAGGGAATCAATAAAGCAAGATATAACCATGCACTGCCTAAATCAAGTGTTAAACTGTGAGTATTTGGAATGACAATCAGAGCAACCCCAATTAAACCAAGTAAAATCAATAACAAGCGACTGATTGAAAATTTCTCATCACTAAATGCTAGAGCTAAAGGATAAGTAAAAATTGGCGATAAATTGGCTAATACAGTAAGTAGTCCCGAAGGGATATGCGCTGCGGCAAAATAAATTAATAGATTAGGAATTACGATTCCAAAAACACCACAGAGGAGTGCATAAACTGCACCAGATTTTTCCAGCCATAGTTCGCCGCGCATGGTTTGGATGCATAGTAAAATAATAAAAGGTCCAAATGATTGCCAAAATGCATAACCATATGGATTCACTCCATGCGTCATGCAATATCCGGCGATCGCATAACCACTTGCCCAATCAATACCCAGAAGGATTAATAAAAATAATGCCACGCTTTATATTTACCCGTGAATTAGTTTAAAAGTGAATAAACCCGCAGGACATCTGTCATGCGGGTTTGAAAAAACAATAGCGAATTACTAAGCAAGAGCGCCGTGACAATGCTTGTACTTTTTGCCACTACCACACGGGCATGGCGCATTGCGACTGATCGGCTGCTGTTGCTCATCAGAGCCACTGCTAAGTGCAGACATTGGCTCACGATGAACATTACTCACTCGTGACTCATCGACATCATCAAAATTATCTTCATTAGGGACATCATCCATACCTTGCAAACGTACCGTAAAGAGAACTTTAACGATATCTTGTTTGATCCCATCTAACATTTGAGAAAATAGATTAAACGATTCTTTTTTGTACTCTTGTTTTGGATCTTTTTGCGCATAGCCACGTAAACCAATACCTTGACGCAAATGTTCTAACTGAGTTAAATGATCACGCCAGTAATGATCTAAATGCTGCAACAATACCCCACGTTCAAAACGCGTAACTTGCGAATTAACTACTGATGCCGCAACTTGATTGAATTGAGCCAGAACTTCATCACGACTACCATTCTCAACAAATTTTTCTACAAACGTAAAATCGCAAGTCCCGCCATTTTGCAAAACAAAGCCATCCAGAGCAGCCAAATTCCAAGTCTCACGAGGCTCAGGTAGCATTGAAATTGCAAACTGACCAACTTCAAGCCAAATCCGCGCTTTAAAATTATCTAACTTGGCATGATAACTATCTAAAGCAAAAGTGACCAATTCCTCGCGAAGCTCATGCTCATCAAAACTAGGGTTCCCATCAATCTTGGCTTTAACTGCAAAATTTAAATGATATTCGTCTTTTAAAGCCTTCTCTAAGCCCACAGTATCCCATGCATCTTCCATCGATTTTGGTGGAATATACTCATCAAATAAATCACCAATTACACCATTAATCATATTATTGCTCATCGGTGACAAATCATCAGAAGTTAAAACTTCATCACGTTGAGTATAAATCACTTTACGCTGTGCATTAGCTACATCATCATAATCCAGTAATTGTTTACGAATATCAAAATTGTGACCTTCAACTTTACGTTGCGCGGACTCAATTGAACGTGATAATAAACGATGTTCAATCGCTTCACCCGGTTGCATACCCAGACGCTGCATCATACCGCGCATCCGCTCACCACCAAAAATTCGTAATAAGGAATCATCTAGTGAAAGATAGAAACGTGAAGCACCATTATCACCCTGACGACCAGAACGACCACGTAATTGATTATCAATCCGACGTGATTCGTGACGCTCAGTACCAATAATATATAAGCCGCCCGCAGCCAAAACTAGCGCATTACGCTCTTGCCACTGAGCCATGATTTCATCAACTTTAGCCTGTTGTTCTTCCGCACTCAAGCTGCCATCCGCCCTAACTGCGGCAACCATCGGTTTAGGATTACCACCAAGAATAATATCAGTACCACGACCTGCCATGTTGGTGGCAACCGTAATATTTCCTGGATATCCAGCCTGAACAATAATCTCCGCCTCACTGGCATGTTGCTTAGCATTAAGCACTGAATGCTTCATCCCAGCTTTGGTTAATAAACTTGATAATAGCTCGGAATTTTCAACCGAAGTCGTCCCGACCAGCGAAGGCTGACCTTTGGCAGCACATTCTTTTAAGTCTTCAATGATTGCATTAAATTTATCTTCAGCATTCATGTAGATTTTATCATTATGATCTTTACGTACCATTGGCTTATTAGTTGGAATTACCACCGTTTCCAAAGAGTAAATCTGTTGAAATTCATAGGCTTCAGTATCGGCAGTACCAGTCATACCTGAAAGTTTTTTGTACATCCGGAAATAATTTTGGAACGTAATAGACGCCATAGTTTGATTTTCACGTTGAATTTCAACACCTTCTTTAGCTTCGACAGCTTGGTGTAAACCATCTGACCAGCGACGACCTGACATCAAACGTCCAGTAAACTCATCGACAATCACTACTTCACCGTCTTGGATTACATAATGCTGATCACGGAAATAAACGTAATGTGCACGCATTGCCGCAATCAAATGATGCATCAGACTAATATTGTGTACATTATAAAGACTATCGCCTTCTTTAATTAAGCCCATCTCGGTTAAAATCTCTTCAACTCGTACATGCCCTGCTTCAGACAAGACGATATTGTGGTGCTTTTCATCAACCCAAAAATCACCTTCGGCACTATCTTCTGCTTCTTGTTTAGTTAACAGCGGTGGCACACTATTTAGTGCACGATATAAATCGTCTGAGCCCTCAGCTGGACCAGAGATAATTAATGGAGTTCGTGCTTCATCAATTAAAATCGAATCAACCTCATCGACAATCGCAAAAGATAATTTGCGTTGTACTTTTTGATTGGCTTCAAAAACCATATTATCACGCAAATAATCAAAACCAAATTCATTATTCGTACCATAGGTAATATCACAGGCATAAGCTTCAGCTTTGGCATCATGTTCCATATCTGGAAGATTAATCCCAACGCTCAAGCCTAAAAATTCAAATAATGGACGCACGGTTTCTGCATCACGCTTTGCCAAATAATCATTTACGGTTACAACATGTACACCTTCACCTGTGATGGCATTTAAATATGCTGGTAATGTTGCCACTAGGGTTTTACCCTCACCTGTGCGCATCTCCGCAATTTTATTATCATTTAAAACCATACCACCAATAAGCTGTACATCAAAATGGCGCATATTCAGCACTCGTTTGCCAGCTTCGCGACAAACGGCAAAGACTTCAGGTAATAACCTAGTAACGCTCTCACCATTCTGATGACGTTTTTTAAACTCTTCTGTTTTAGCCTGTAATTCGCTATCACTTAACGGGCTGACATCTTTTTCCAAGGCATTAATTTGTGCCACTATACGGAAATACTGCTTTAATAAACGCTCATTACGCGTTCCGAAAATTTTATAAACTAATTTTTTTAGCATAATCTTGTTCTTATTCTTATCTGGTTATTAGGATGTACTTTTGGTTAATAAATGAATAGTTTTGACATAAGGGGCTAATTTTACCATAATTTAGAGTTAGCTAGCCAAGAAAGAAATTTACCACGTCACGGGCGATAGTTCTAGGGTTAGCATGGAGGAAAAAATGTCCGCCATCTGGATAAACTACTAGTTTAGCATTAGGAATTGAATTAGACAGCAGTTCGCAAGCAGAACGTGGCACAACTAAATCATTGCGCGCCCACAGTACAAGTACCGGAAGTTTAATCAATGCCAAAGCTTGTGCGTCAACACCATGCCATGCCATAACAGCATAGTCTTGCAACTCTTTAGCATCAAAATTAAAGCGATAATGGTAATCGCTGATTGTTGATGCTGATTGAGTAATGATATCTTTTAGTATTTCACGTGGAGGTCTTGAGAAAAACATAGCATAGAGTTTAGTACGAAATTCATTCGCCGGAATATGTTCGCTATTAGCAACTAAATCAACAAAATCAGGACTGGTATAATTGGCATGAGGCACTGTCGCAAGTAACGCTGCCCCACCCAACAAATCAGGAAATTTTTGCATAATCGTCTGAGTTATCATCCCCCCCATTGACCAACCAAAAACTAACGGACGAACTAGTCCTTTAGCCTCAATAAAATCAACCACATCTTGCGCCATTCCTGACATGGAATATTCATTGCGTGAGTCAGACAACCCTACTTTACGATTATCCAGCATATAAACACAATAATGTTTAGCCAACTCATCGATAAAATGCTTATTCCAGTGATAAAGAGTTCCAGAATACCCTACAATCAGCAGCAGCGGCGCACCACTACCTATCTGACAAAACCCCACTTGTCCATTTTTAGTATTAACTAGCTGATAATCCAAAACAACTTCTAAAGACATACAGCCTACTTACTTTCAAAAACAGCAAGGTATCCAGACATTGCTTTGTCTTTATCCCAACCTTTAATAGCATTCCAGGCACTCCATTTGGCACGTTCAACCATATTCATAACACTCGGGCACTCACCCTGAACATCCCCAACCGTGGCTTGCTTGTAAAAAGCATATAATTTTAATTTTTGAGTATTGTTCGGCTGAAAATCAATGGTTGCTTCACGTACTGCCGTTACCATTTCATTAAATTTTTGTTCTAAATCACTCATTATTCATCTCCATTTAATTAGTTGTATTCCAAGAAGGATGGGCATTTTTTGGACCTAACTCATAAGGGCTAAACTCATCAACCTGAATTACTTCATCTGTATATTTAGCGCTTAACTCCAATTTTTCAAGCTCTTCCTGTGTAATTACCCCAAATTCTAATGCTTTGGCAGCATTTTTGGCAGGATTTGCTTTAGGCAAAAGCTTATTTCTCATCGCCTGAATAATTTTTGCTTTAACAGGTGCTGCTGCAAGAGCCGCCTGAAAAGCTTGCTCCATCCGACCAACAGGATCATCCATAACAGCATTTAGATAAATTTGACGTTTAAATTGCTGACGCGTTTCACCATCACTAAGTAAAGCTTTAGCAATCTTATGCTCTAAATGATCACTGGGTGCACCATGTGGTAAACCATATGGAAACAAAGCAAAGCGATAAAATCTCGCCAAAGGTCGTACAGAGAAATTCGCCAAAGTGTCAACTAAAGCATGTTGCGCTAGATATAAACAATTCTCCAGAGACCATTTAACAAATACCTCATCCGCAGCAGGCTCACCACAATCTTTAAAATATTTAAGCGTTGCACTTGCCATATACAGATAACTCATGGCATCACCAAGTCTGGCAGAAAGCCGCTCCTTAACTTTAATATTACCATTTAAGACAATTAGCAAGACATCATTCACAACTGCAGTTGCTGAAGATAAACGCGTTATTTGTTTATAGTGACTATTAAAGCGTGAATTATACCCTGCTGCCAATTTACCTGCCGTGAAGGCATGAAATAAAGCACGAGTTTTATTCTGCGCAAAATAACCGATATGCCCAAAAATAGCTTTACCGAATTCAGCTAAACCATTTTCCTGCATCAATGACTCATAAATCTTACGAATATATGGGTGACAGCGCATTGCACCTTGCCCAAAAATCATCAGATTACGCGTCATAATATTAGCGCCTTCTACAGTAATTGCAATTGGTACTCCCTGATACATACGCCCTAGATAATTATTAGAACCCATGATAATTGCACGCCCGCCATGAATATCCATTGCCCAATTTAAAACAGTACGCCCATTCTCGGTTAGATGATATTTGGCAATAGCAGAGGCAACCGATGGACGAATGCCACAATCTACTGCCGCAACAGTAAATTGGCGGGTTGCATTCATCATATAAGTCAAACCACCGATCTTGCCTAAGCCCTCTTCCACACCTTCAAAACTACCGATTGATACCTTAAATTGTTCACGCACCAAGGCATAAGCTGAAGTAGTTACGCTTGACAATAAAGCATTGGCAGTACCGCAGCCAGGTAAAGAAATCGCACGCCCGATTGAGAGACACTCAACCAGCATCCGCCAGCCCTCGCCAGCCATTTTTTGTCCACCGATAACCCAGTCCATCGGAATAAATGAATCTTTAATCCGCACAGTGCCATTCATAAAAATTTGATCGAGTGGGAGCAAACGGTTGCCAATTTCCAAGCCAGGATGATCATGCGGTAATAATGCACAAGTAATTCCGACTCTGCCCACACCACCGAGTAAGCCATCCGGATCTTTTAATTGAAATGCCAAGCCAACCAATGTTGCCACTGGAGCCAGAGTAATATAACGTTTATCGACATTTTGCAAACGAACCCCAAGTGTGACTTTACCGTTAAATTCTTGCATGCAAACAATTCCCAAATCAGGAATCGAAGTTGCATCAGAACCAGCAGTTGGTCCGGTAAGAGCAAAACAAGGAATTTCTTCGCCACGAGCCAAACGTGGTAAATAATAGTTCTTTTGCTCCTCTGTCCCATAATGATATAAAAGTTCACCAGGACCCAAGGAATTAGGCACCATTACCGTTACAGCAGCAGAGCTACTGCGCGTAGCTACTTTCATTACAACCTCAGAATGAGCTGCAGCTGAAAATCCTTTACCGCCAAATTCTTTTTTAATAACTAAGCCAAAAAAGCCTTTTGTCCGCATGAAGTCCCAGACTTCAGTCGGAAAATCTTTAACATTATGTGTTGCTTCCCAGTCATTAACCATCGCGCACAACTGATTAGTTTCATTGGCTAAAAAATCTTGCTCTTCCTGACTAAGCGTAAATTTCTGTAAACTATGAAGCTTATTAAAATCAGGCTTGCCCTGAAAAATATCTTTTTCCCACCAAGAATCACCCGCATCAAGCGCTAATTGCTCGGTTTCCGAAATTGATGGCAGGATTTTCTTAGCCCGATCATAGATTGGTCTTGTAACCAGACCTCTCAGAAATGCTATATTGCCAAATATGATTACTACCGCAGTGATTATTGCCAGCAACGTATAAATAATTAAATTAATTGAAGTTCCAACTAATGGATAAACTCCAATAAAGTATGCAAGCATTACCAGTGACCATAGCCAAATCCGTGGCTTATGATAAATTACGAGTAAATTTAACAGTAATAAAACAATGATGAATAAGCAATTCATGATAATTTACCCCCATAAAAGTGTACTTAATCAATGCAAAGGCACTGAACCTTCCAAGCCTTGGGGCTTGGTTTTCCGTACAATGTTAGAGTGTAATACATATACTAATAAATTACATCATGCGATGCAAAATAAATGGCTTTTATTTAGCTACATTTCTTTAGCTGGTTAGAGCGTTTATCCTCTGCGTTTGCTATTTGCATATGATGGTGGTTACTTATTTCTTCAACCAGATCCAGTACACTACGTTTATTCCGTTCATGACGTGGAATTTCAATAATAAATTCATCAGTAATTTTCCCGGGGTTACTATCCCATACCAATATCCGATCAGACATCATAACGGCTTCTTCGACGTTATGCGTAACTAAAATCATTGAACGAGTTTTAATCTGTTCACTTTCCCATAATTCAGTTAAATCCGTTTTTATTTTATGTGCAGTATAAATATCTAACGCCGAAAAAGGCTCATCCAAGAGCAAAATATCTGGTTCCACTGCCAAAGCCCGTGCAAAACCAACACGTTGCTTCATTCCTCCAGATAATTCTTTAGGATACATTTTTTCATAACCAGATAAACCAATTAAATCAATCATAGTTTGGACTTTTTGCGTAATTTCAGACTTAGTTAATGCACTACTTTCCAAGCCTAGAGCTACATTCTCAAAAACTGACAACCATGGCATTAAGGCAAAATTTTGAAATACCATGCTCATATTGTGGCTTGGTGTATCAACAATATCACCTTTGCAAGTCACCCTACCACTACTAGCAGGCATCAAACCTGCCAAAATACGCAGGAAAGTTGATTTACCAGTACCTGACTTACCCAAAAACGCAACAATTTCTTTATCATAGATATTTAAATTGATATCCTCTAGCACCTTAAGTTGGTGATTGCTATCAATAGCAAATGATTTGCTGATATTTTCAGCCTTAAGCAAAATATTTTGTGTTTGCATGATAATATTTCCTATTCTTTTTATATTACGAAAGTTATTGCTAAATAACCACTCGGTTAGATTACTAATTGATACGGTATTTAGTTTCCGCCATTTTATATAATGGTTTCCACACAAAAATAATGCATAGCGCAACCATAAAGCACATCACGGTACAACCTAGTGCAGCCTCTGCTAATTGGTTATTTGTAGTAGTGTCAGAAATAAATGCCCCCAGCCCAGTCGCAGCTTTGGTAGTTTTACCCCAAGTGATTAATTCAGACGCAATCGCTGCATTCCATGCACCACCCGCCGCAGAAATAATTCCAGTTACAATATAAGGAAAAACTGCAGGAATCATAAATTTGCGCCACCATAAGGCTCCACGCAAGTGAAACATACGACTGGCTTCAATCAGATTATGTGGCAAAGTTGAAACGCCAGCAACAACGTTAAATAAAATATACCACTGTGTGCCCAGCATAATCAGAAATATTGACCATACACTCAAACTTTGATGATAGCTAATTAGTAAAATTGCCACCAAAGGGTAAAATAAATTGGCGGGCAATGCCGCTAAAACCTGAATAATCGGCTGAAAAAATTTAACTAACTTTTGATTTAAACCAATCCAAACTCCTAGTGGCACAAAAATCAGGATACTTAATCCCATTGCTGCAAATACGCGAATCGCGGTTAACGACATGAGTAGTGGCATTTTAATCAAATCAGCTTTAGGTAAAAACTGCCATAGCAAATAGCCGTAGTAACAACAGCTACAAATTACCAATAAATACCATAACCGCGATACCCAAAATGTTCCTCTGCGGCTGAATTTTATTATTTTATCTAACCTCAGTTTCAGGCATAAATTAGGTAAACCATAGACCCAAAAATGAGCAAAAGATTTTAAACCACGACTTAAATACACAGAAGAATGTGAATGACGAATCAATGAATAAAACCAAGAGGTATTTTGGTTGCTACTTGCAGTATCTTCATACTTAAATTTATGCACCCAGCGCACTAATGGACGAAAAATCAACTGATCAAGCAAAATGATATTTAAAATTAATGCCAATACAGAATATAGTACCGCAGAAGCATTAGCTTGACTTAGAGCCTCCGCCATAAATGCACCAACCCCCGGTAATTCAACAGTATTAGTTTTAACTGGAATTGCCTCGGTTGCTAAAATTGCAAACCACGCTGCAGATTGCGAAACCATGGTATTCCAAAGTAATCCCGGCATAGAATATGGGCATTCAATCCGCCAAAACTTGCTCCATGCATTTTGGTGAAACATGTCTGCTGCTTCGTTTAGCTCCTGCGGAACAATACGAATCGTCTGATAAAAAATCAGCATCATATTCCATGCTTGCCCAGTAAAGACACCAAAGATTGCAGCACATTCTAAGCCCATGATATTGTGTGGAAATAAGGCAATAAACATAACCGTAGTAAAAGTAAGAAAGCCAACCAGTGGAACTGATTCCATAAAATTTACAAATGGGAGAATAATCCGTTCCGCAGCCTTGTACTTGGCTGCCATTACACCAAAAACAAATGTAAATAGCAGAGAAAAGGCAAGTCCAAGTAATAAACGCATCGTTGTACGTAATGTATAGTAAGGTAGTAAACGCGGGTCAAGATTAATTGTCAGTGGTGTATGGTTAATTTCAAAGCTGCCATGCATGTCGTGCCAGCCTTTAAATAATAACGCTGCGATTAGCGCAATTAAGCCCCAGAAGATTACGTCATTTAACCAATGATAATGATTTTTAGGACGTAGTTTATTTGCTAAACTAAAACGCATTTTTAGCTCCTTCAAACTTTATTGGCAT
>CAYIZV010000064.1:0-15005 GCA_964367915.1 uncultured Neisseria sp. | reverse complement strand
ATCTCTAAAAATTTCAGAAGAATTAAGAAAGGAACAAAGTGAGAATATAAAAATTTATAAAGCCGTTGGCTGTGATCATTGTAGCGGAACTGGTTATAAAGGACGCACAGGGATACATGAATTATTGGTCGTTGATGAAGAAGTTCAGCGTCTGATTCATACCAATGCATCTGAAACTGAAATTGAAAAATATGCAATTAAAAAACTTGGTATGCGAACCTTACGGATGGACGGATTACGCTGGCTTAGAGATGGTAAAACAACAATTGAAGAGATTATCTCAATTACTAAAGAATAATATATATGCAAACATTTAACTATAAGGCACTGACTAAAGCAGGCAAAGATAAGATTGGCGTGATTCAAGCAGAGACCGCTAAACAAGCTCGGCAATTATTACGTGCTCAGGGTTTAATGGTCACCAATATTGAATCAGAAAAAGATCGCAAAGCCAAAACCTCAAAAGATATAACCTTCAAGAAAAAAGCAATCTCATCACTTGAGCTATCGTTAATTACGCGTCAGTTTGCGATTTTACTTAACTCTGGAATGTCAGTAGAACAAACGTTAGCTGCACTTTCTGATCAATTAGAGAGTCATGAGCAAAAAGCAATTATGAGTGGCGTACGAAGTGAAGTCCTTGGTGGACGCTCGTTAGCTGCCTCGCTGAGAATGTACCCGAAAGTATTCCCGCCAGTTTATTGTAGTTTGATCAATGCAGGGGAACAATCTGGTAGCTTAGGTAATGTAATGACCAAACTGGCTGATTATAGTGATAAAACACGCGAGTTAACCAGTAAAATCATGATGGCTCTGCTCTACCCGATTATTGTCTGTATTGTTGCAACTTTAGTGATCGTTGCCCTATTGGTATTTGTGGTTCCGCAGGTGGTAAAAGTATTTGAAGCCTCCAAACAAACTCTACCACTCATCACCCGTGGAATGATTGCGAGTAGTAATGGTTTGCGCCATTACGGTATTTATATGCTAATTGTGATAGTCTTGATGGTCGTCGGATTTACGCGCTCACTGAAAAAGCCTGAAAATAGAATTAAATTCCACCGGAAATTATTAAATCTACCTATCGCAGGTAAATTATTAGTTAATATTGACATTGCCCGTTTTACAAATACCCTATCCATGCTGTTAGCCAGTGGTGTACCTATGCTCAATGCCTTAGAAGCAAGTAAAGATACTCTGAGTAACTTCATGCTCAAAAATGCCGTAGATCGTGCAGTAATAATGGTCCGTGAAGGGGTTGGTTTAGCTGTAGCTCTCAATGCTCAGAACGCTTTTCCTCCTGTGGTAATTCATCTGATCGCCAGTGGTGAAAAATCAGGTAATCTTGATCATTTGCTTGAGCAAGCTGGTAGCCATCAGGAGCTTGAGTTAACCCATCGTAGCCAACTTTTAACTGGGATACTTGAACCAGCTTTGATTGTATTCATGGGTGCCGTGGTAATGCTGATCGTAATTGGTATTATGTTACCGATCTTGAATATGAATAAGATGGTTAACTAAATTTTAACTCTGTTGTCAATAAATTAAATTGCCACACTATTCTCGTGTGGCATTATTGTTGACTACTGATAAAGATACTTGAGCTAATTAAATATTTCATCTAGCCAATCATAAATCACGCAATTGGAAAAATTTAAATTAGTTACCTGACAGTGGGTTTCAGCACCATCTTCAAGACTAAATTGATAGCTCGCAACAGTACCAGAAACTTTCTCAATAAATTCATTAAATTGCTTTAGTGGTTCACCGCCCTCGCCAGCGCCAATCAAAGCTAAAGTTGGACAGCTAATTTGTGCAAGTTTATCCTGAATATTAAATTCACAAAGGTAACGCACTGTTTGAAACATCGAGCGATTCCCAAAACGCAACAACAAGTTTGCCGTTAGCTCTTTGAGGCTTGGAGGCATAACTTCATCTGGGATATTGGGAATATCAGCATAATAAAAATCTTCCTCTTCTCTTATTTCACCTTCATCTGCAGCAGAAAAACCAAGAATATACTTTTTTAAGTCACTAATCGGTGAATTGGCAATTAAAGCTTTGATACGTGAATCATAACAAGCCGCGCGCGCAGCAAAGTAACCACCAAAACTAATCCCAAGTAGCGCAATTTTATTCCGATCAATCAACTTATTAGTTCGTAAGGCATCTAGTAATGCAGTAACAGGTTTATCAAAATCTGGGATAAAATAGCTCTGCGCATTAAAGCGTAAAGTATCCATTTGTCCAGGACCAGCAAAACAGATTATATTATAACCACGCTCAAGAGCTGCTAAACCAGATTGAATAAATGATTCTTCCAGTGTGCCATCAAAACCACTGACAATAATAATCGTCTTACGCATTTGCTGCGATTTATCTGGAGCAATGAAATAATATGGTAATTGTAAACCGTTATACTCAATAAATTTAATTTCGTTATAAAATGGTGCCAATTTTAGATATTCTAAAAAACACTCTCGTGATTTAAGTCCAAACTCCCTATGCTTTGCTTGGTGTGAATGCGTAAAGTATTCTGCTGCCCGATAACTATTACAAGCTTTAAGAAATTGCTCTTTGGCACTAACTTCATGCTTTTTACTCAGTCTGTTTTGAGCATCTTGTTCTTGTCGCCCGGCTAGCTCAGCGAAATTAGCCACCCATTGTTCAGGACTCTCATCATCCATTCGTGCAGCAATGCTCAAGGACTCACCGATAGAAGCACCCCCATATGCCGCGGAACCTAATTGGCGCAATAATTGAAAATCCATTTCAGCATCTTTAAACCCTTGCACTCTGGTTAAGCTACGAATCGTTTCAGTCATAACTGTTCACCCTCTGAATGAATCATATATAAAATAAGATAAATCAATCTCACTGTGTGCCATTGATAGTTTTTATAACGTCATACAGTATACGTTTTTCTATCTTGAGTAAACTCATCAAAACTCATCTCTTTTACATATGAAAATATAGCTTCACATGATTCAAGAATATCACTGATAAACAACCTGATATCTCGTTTAGACATAAATAATATCCTTTTGTATTTGCTCCTTAGCTAGTGGTTTTAACGCTGGTTCTATCCCCAAGTCAATTTTTTTACCGAATTGTTCCTCAAGCTCTCTTTTGAGTCCAAAAAAATTTTTTAGCGATTTTTTTTCTTTTTCTACTTCAATAGCTAGATCAATATCACTATCTTCGGTTTGTTCGTCTCTGGCAAACGAACCAAAAAGACCAATCCGAATTACGCCGAATTTTTCTTTAAATTCGGATTTATGAGCAGTTAAATAGTTTAAAATTTCAATTTTTGTCATTTTTGTATCTCTTTTATCACATCTAATGAACTAAATTTATAATTTCTCTAAAACTTTCCAGCCCAGCTTCCAGATCTTCCATAATTTCATTAGCTAAAATATCTGGATTTGGTAAATTATCAAGATCTGCTAAGCTCTTATCCTTAAGCCAAAAAATATCTAGACTAGTTTTATCACGAGCGATTATCTCGTCATACGTAAACCTTCGCCAGCGACCTTCAGGATTCTCATCGCTATAAATTTCGTTACGAATATACCTATTAGCTGGGTTATAACACTTGATAAAATCCTGTAAATCCTGAAATTTCATCGGGTCTTTTTTTAATGTAAAGTGAATATTAGTTCTAAAATCATATATCCAAACTTCTTTTGTCCAAGCGTCTTTATTGGCTGGTTTATTGTCAAAAAATAGCACATTGGCTTTTACGCCTTGCTTATAAAAAATACCAGTAGGAAGTCTCAGTATTGTATGTAGCTCAGCAGTTTTCATTAGTTCTTTTCGTACCGTTTCGCCAGCTCCACCTTCAAAAAGCACATTATCTGGCAATACTACAGCTGCTTGACCGTTGATTTTTAATAATGTCTTAATATGCTGAAGGAAATTTAATTGTTTATTCGAACTAGTCGCCCAAAAATCCTGTCGGTTATAAACTAAATCTTCGGTATCCTGATCACCATCTTCGTTGGTAAAAGTCATCGAGCTTTTTTTACCAAACGGCGGATTCGCCAGAACATAATCAAACCTTCTACCATCATCAGCAATCAGTGCATCATTAGGCGAAATTAGACTTTCACCATCAATCTCGCCAATATTATGTAGGAACATATTCATTAATGCCATTCTACGGGTATTAGCGACTATTTCGTTACCATAGAAAGTCTTATTTTTCAGAAACTCTTTTTGTTCACGATCTAAGTCATGGTTTTCTACAATATAATCATATGCTGCCAGAAAAAACCCACCAGTACCACAAGCAGGATCAATAACCGTTTTATTGGGTGCTGGTCGGATACACTCTACCATTGCCCGAATAAGCGCTCGCGGAGTAAAATATTGCCCAGCACCACTTTTGGTATCTTCTGCATTTTTCTCCAGCAGCCCCTCATAAATTTTACCCTTCAAATCCGCGCCAAATATAGACCAGTTTTCTTTATTAACCATATCAATAACTTTGTATAGCTTTGCTGGATCCTGAATTTTATTCTGGCTTTTGGTGAAAATTTGCCCAAGCACTCCCTTAGCATTGGCAAGTACTCTTAAAAGTTTACTATAGTGAATTTCCAGTTCGGCACCACGCTTCTCAGTTAAGCTTTCCCAATCATAATCTTCTGGAATACTTAATTTCCTATTATATGGTGGTTTGCTATATTCATCTGCCATTTTCAAAAATAAAAGATATGTCAATTGCTCAAGATAATCGCCATAACCAACACCATCATCACGTAACATATTAGCAAAGCCCCATACTTTACTAATTACACTTGAAGTATTATTTGTTTCCGTCATTTTCAACTTTCAATAAATCTTTAAATATAAATTCTTTTCTAGTTAAATATTTATTAATAAAACTTTTAAAATTAATGTGATCATAACCATTTATAGGTTTAATGACTAATTTACCTACACCAGAGAAAATTGCTGAAAAATCACCTTCTTCAGTCGAGTCTAATCCAAAGAAATTTGCATCATACTCTCCGATATATGTAGAAAATATTACTGTATCATCTTTTCTCAAGAATTTTATCATTTTATTAGTAAAACTCTTCTCAATCCCATCTCTCTTTTTTATTTTTATATCATTTTTTACGTTTATAATTACTTTTCCATGGATACGTACTAATCGATCAAAACAGTCTGCATCATTATTAATTTTTGAAATAGATATTGGTTCTATATACAATTTTTTCTTATTACCTGGCACGCCTTTTTTATGAGATTTAGATTCGCTAGGAACATCAACATCTTTAGATAAATTATCTTCACCACCTTCGTCTTTTGGTTTTAGACTATATTTTCTTATACCTGCCTCTAATGCTTGTCTTATTAAATCATCTTTTGCACGTAGTTGTTCAGGAGTTGGCGTTTCTAAAGTCAACAACTGTATTATCTCTTCATCCGTAAACTGCGCAAAGTGTGAACATTCTTTATGGTGCTGTGATTTTGGATTAGTTGCATAAAATATCGTTGTGCCATTTTTCGAAACTCGTTGCTTTGTATGCAAAATAGCAGGTTTGTCAGCTGTTAATTTACGGCATTCAATACACTCCAAATCATCAGGATCATTTATACCACATCGCTTATATTCTCCTGCTTCTACTTCTTTATCAAGAGTTTTACTATATGCTTTCTCAAATTTTGCCATAACCATCACTCCATAATTATGAATGTTTAGCAACCATTAAACCAGTACCACGAGGAAGCAATGAAATATCCTTTTGCCTCATCCATTCTAAAGCTTTAAAAAATCTATCTCTTTCAATAGTTAATTTCCGGCTTGACCAATTTTCTCTTGCCTCATATACTATTTCTTCATCATCTGGCTTTTTCCCGGCTAAAAGCAGATTATTCCATGCCGCGTAAAGTGTAGCAACGATTTCTGATTGCTCGAGATTAAATTTCAAAAATAAATTAATCAAATCATTAACTTTATTATTTTGCGGTACGTCTATACTTCCCTCAAACTTTTTGATCGCCTTATCAATATTTCTGCCCGCAAGATAGCTATGCCCTATTGCTTGTTGTTGGATAGAAAAATACCCGACTTTTAGAGCTCGATGTTCAACTTTTTTCAAATGTGGATAATCATCCGGTCCAGCAGCATCTTTGACTGGCTCACGACCTAATGCTACGCCAATATGGTACTCCACTAGATGTGCTATTTTCTCACATTTTACATGCGATAGCTTTTCCATATAGTCATTATCCTGATGCGCTTTGATTATCTTGGCAATCAAACCAGCATGGATATCCGTTGATACTACTGGTTTTATTGTTTGTTTTTGTGATGGCATTTGCGAAGCTTGGCTTTTCTCCTGCTTGATTCTAGCCAGTAATTCATGAGCACTTTCGTAATCCGGATGATTGCGGATATTTTCCAGTTCAGCTGCAGATAATAATCTACCTTCAAAAGCTTTTTTAAGGATACTTTGGCGTAAGGCTTCTGATTTACTTAGCGCATTTTCGATAGTTTCTTCAATTTTATCGCAAACACTCAGACGTGATTCTATTTCCTGAACAATTTGGTTTTGCTCTTCTAAAGAACAAATTGGGTATGGCAAACTTTGAATTATTCCCATTGTTATAATATCCATTGTCGCGCCGTGTGAATGAATTTTATATATGTTCTTCAGAAACCCACTCTCGAAGTAATACTTAAAAAACTTAGGTAAATAATATTTCTTATGTAATTCAACTTTTATAAGCCGAGGGTTAATAATTCCAGCTTCTGCATTTTCTGGTAGTATTAAAACTTTTCCAACCGTTCCAACTAAGCTTATCAAAATATCATTTGGTTTAACCTTACAATTCAACAACTCTTGATACTTTTCCTCACTTACATAATAATCACCGTAAAATGCATTACCAGAGATAACTTGCTCTTGCCCATAGATTTTATATCCTGTTTTAGTATAAAAAGACTTTTTCAAGGAAGAGCCAAATGGCCCAGCTTTCATTGCATTTGGTTCAAATGAAATGAAATTATCTATAGTAGACCACTTCCAATAATTATTCAAAGATGGTAACTGCCTTAAATCATTGCCATTAAGTGAACTTAACACTTTTTGTTTTTTAGGCTTACTTGGCTTATCTCCTTGATTCCCATTCTCTTCAAAATTTTTTACGACTTGTTGCCATTCTTCGAGTTGATGTTTATAATGCTCTTCACGCTCTTGTTTTATCTGTTCAATTAATTGTTCAGCAGTTGGAAGGTTAGTTTGTTTTTTGCGCCAGTCTTTAGTTAATTCGCCGCTAAAAGCTTTTTTGAGGACGGCTTGGCGATAGATTTTAAGTTTGGCTTGAGTTGTTTTAAGGTTTGCGATGCCGTTATCCAACTCAGAAAAAAGCTGCTCAATTTTGGCAACAATTGCCTTTTGTTCAAGAAGTGGAGAGAGAGGAAATGATATTTTTTTTAATATTGTCTGACTAATATTAGGTTGAGCCCCTCCTATACCTTGTTTAATTAAGTAAGATTTTTTATTCAGAAGATAGTAGTATGTGTACTTATGTAATACATATTGATTCTCATATATACCGCATACGGCCTGATTAGTAGCAGCTTTTATACCCAGAAAAGCAAGTTTACCAATTGATGCTCCATATAATGCTAATAATAAAGTTCCTTTTGGAAAAATTTTTGCACTAGAATCATTTAAAGCTTCTCGTGAGATAAATTCATCACTATTAGTAATAACATTATTCTTTAACTCTCCAGACTTCACCCAAGGAATGTCACCATTGAAATAACTGATATTTTTTCTACTCGGAGTACCACCACTTGTTGTAAAGAATAAATTTCCGAAACTTACGTCAACCCAATCTTTTCTCATCTATGCTGCTAATGCCTCATTTAATTCATCTATTATGCTATTCATATCATCACCGAAAAGTTGCCACATTTTGCCTCTGCCACCCTGGGCATCAAATGGCGTATAGTCAAGATCTTCTACCTCAAAATGAAAACTAGTGGCAATATGCTCTTTTAGCATGCGTAGCCATTCCATCTGCTGCGGATTATACTTTAAGCTTCCAGCCTGTTTGGCAAAAACCCATTTCTGGAAGTTTTTATCAATAGTCAAATCATAACCAGTAAGTTTGTTATCTAGTCCAGTTAGCCGCCTAAGGATAGAAACAAGCGCGATTATCTCACTTTTAGGCGATTGCGGCGTGGTTTCTTCCAATAATCGGTAAGCTTCCCAAATAATACTCGGCATTAACCGAGGTTTATTGGCTTTGAGGTTTTCCAGTAAGTCTTTTACCATTTTGGAAGTTAGTTCGCGTCTTCTATGTGGCTCATTATAAAAAATCCTAAGCGCAGTTATTTCATCTTTGTGTGCTTCAATATAATCTTTAAATTCGCCAATAATCTCATTAGCCTTATCAGCCGAATCTTTACCCCAATCCGCCAGCAATACCGTATCCAGATTAACTACATCAATAATCTGCTCATGTAGTTTACGGACATTTTCAAGATATTCGTTTAGCTCGCCATTGAAGCTTAGTTGCACTTCCTTGATAAGTTCTTCCTGTGGTGTTACTTCAAGGATATCTGGGTCATAAACATTGAGTAAATCTTTGATAATCGTATTAATGGTTTTTCCACCACTTAATTCAGTTATCTTTTCTTTTTCCTGCGGTGTAATTTGGCGATCAAGGCGGATTAACCGATTTGCCAATGAAGTAAATAGATCTTCGTCAACTGCTCCCATAAGTACCGCACCCAATAAATCTTTCATTGGCACGGATGGTTTTCTCTCCAATGGGCGCGAATCAGTTTTTTTAGATTTGGTTGCACCTACTGCATCAACAACCACAAAATGGGTTTTTACTTTTGCCTGCTTGGATACTTTTTGTAAATCATCTTCGCTAATGGTTCGACTACCACGCCCAATCATTTGCTGGAAATAATTGGTACTTTTCACATCACGCATAAATAAAAGAACTTCCAGCGGCTTAATATCGGTCCCGGTAGCAATCATATCTACAGTGATGGCAATTCGCGGATTATAATTATTTCTAAAGCGATTAATTACTGACTTAGGGTCTTCGTCTATCTTATAAGTAACCTTCTTGCAGAAATCATTCCCCTCGCCAAACTCTTCCTTAACAATTTTGATAATATCATCCGCATGTGAATCAGTTTTGGCAAAAATAAGCGTTTTTGGTACTTCGACTACACCATGTTCATCAAGCCGATTGGGAAATATTTTAGGTAGATTATCTCTATATGCTTTAATAATATTTCTGATCTGGCTCGGGTTAACAATATCCCGATCTAATTTGTTAGAAGTGTAAATTTCTTCTGAATCTAATCTTTCCCAACGTTTTTTACGGCTTAATTTTTCACGCTTTTCGATAAGTTCTTTTGCATCAATTTTTGCACCATTTTTGGTTATATCAGTCTCGATCATAAATACATCGTAAGGAACATTCACTCCATCAGCTACAGATTCTTCATAAGTATATTCGCTAACCACATTTTCATTAAAAAAGCCAAAAGTTCTTTTATCTGGTGTTGCAGTTAAGCCAATAAGAAATGCATCAAAATAATCTAAGACCTGCTGCCATAAATTATAAATTGAGCGATGACATTCATCTATAACAATAAAATCAAATGTCTCAATACCATATTTTTGATTATATACAACCGGTAATGGTTCTTTTGTTTGCCAGCTTGACTCATTAGGATTTTCTTCCTCAGCTTTTTCGTCAAGCTCTTCACCTTTTAATATAGAATAAAGGCGTTGTATAGTGCTTATACAAACTTGCGCATCACTGGCAATATAAGCAGAATTAAGCCTTTGTACATTGTAGAGTTCAGTAAATTTACGATTATCATCCTGCGGAACAAACTTCATAAATTCCTGCTCTGCCTGCTCACCAAGATTTTTAGTATCAACAAGGAATAATACGCGGCTAGCTTTAGAAAATTTGAGTAAACGATAAATAAAAGAAGCAGCAGTATAAGTCTTACCAGCCCCAGTTGCCATCTGAACCAGTGCGCGCGGCTTATTTTGACGGAATGAATCTTCAAGATTTTTAATAGCCTTAATTTGAGCAGGTCTGAAACCATCTGAGCTTAGTTCTGGTATATCAAAAAACCGACTTCTTAAACTTTTTTGCTGCTTTGACCAATTGTATAATGTTTGTGGGGTATGGAAACTAAACACCTCTCGGGCTCTTGGTTTGGGATCATGCAGGTCGGTAAATCTAGTAATAACCCCTGTTGCCTCATAGATGAAACGTAATGGCTCATTATTCAGGTACTTTAATTTGGCATTAGCATAACCAAAGGATTGCTCTTCAACAGTTGAAATATTTTGCCCAGCTTCTTCTTGTTTAGCCTCAATTACACCAACTGGCTTTCTATCAACAAACAGAACATAATCCGCAGGACCAACTGAAGTTTGATACTCCTTAATCGCAATGCCTAGACTTTCGCTCCAGTTAATCTTTTTATTATGCTGAATTGCCCAGCCAGCAGCATTCAATTGTTTATCAATATCATCTCGCGCACGTTGTTCTGGATTTTGATTTATGTCCATAAATGGTACTCTTGTATAAAACCTACCTAAAGAAAAATTAATAAATTTTGCTATTTTATCATATTTACTCTCTATTTAATTTGCCAATAACAAAAAGCGGTTGAAGATTTTTACCTTCAACCGCTTTTTATCATACTTGTTAATGATTATTTTTTGTCATTAACCTCAGTGTATTCCGCATCAATCACGTCGTCTTTTGGTGCAGAACCAGAAGCTTGTTCGGCTCCAGCGGCACCTGCTGCACCAGCTCCAGCTTGTTGATCAGCATACATCATTTCACCGATTTTTTGCGATGCAGTCATAAGCTCCTGAGTTTTAGTTTCGATAAGTTCTTTATCGTCACCTTGAACTGCTTCTTCAACAGCTTTGATTGCAGCTTCAATTTTTTCTTTTTCAGCAGCATCAATCTTATCACCATAATCAGCTAATGATTTTTTCACAGTATGAATCATGCCATCAGCGTGGTTACGTGCCTGCACCAAATCAGCGGCTTTTTTGTCTTCTTCAGCATGAGCTTCAGCATCACGAACCATTTGCTCAATTTCAGCTTCAGATAAACCAGAGCTAGCTTGGATGGTAATTTTATTTTCTTTACCAGTTGCTTTATCTTTAGCCGATACGTGCAAGATACCATTCGCGTCAATATCAAAAGTTACTTCAATTTGTGGCGTTCCGCGTGGCGCTGGAGCAATACCACCAAGGTTAAATTGACCTAGTGATTTATTACCAGTCACAACTTGGCGCTCACCTTGCAACACATGAATCGTAACTTCTGGTTGATTATCCGCTGCAGTTGAAAATACTTGTGATGCTTTAGTCGGAATCGTCGTATTTTTATTGATTAATTTAGTCATTACATTACCCATAGTTTCAATACCTAGCGATAATGGAGTCACATCCAATAACAATACATCTTTACGATCACCTGCCAATACCGAACCTTGAATCGCAGCACCAACCGCAACCGCTTCATCCGGATTCACATCTTTACGTGGCTCTTTACCAAAGAATTCTTTTACTTTGTCTTGCACACGTGGCATACGAGTTTGACCACCCACCAAAATCACATCATCAATATCAGATGCAGATAAACCAGCATCTTTTAATGCCACGCGACATGGTTCAATCGTTGCGTTAACCAAATCATCAACCAATGATTCAAATTTAGCACGAGTAACTTTCATTACCAAATGCTTAGGACCAGTTGCATCCATTGTCACATATGGTAAATTAATTTCAGTTTGTGCACTTGAAGATAATTCAATCTTAGCTTTCTCAGCTGCTTCTTTCAAACGTTGTAATGCCATAACGTCTTTTTTAAGATCAATACCTTGTTCTTTTTGGAATTCAGATACAATATATTCAATTAAGCGTTGATCGAAATCTTCACCACCAAGGAACGTATCGCCATTAGTTGACAATACCTCAAACTGGCTTTCACCATCAACGTCAGCAATTTCAATAATTGAAACGTCAAAAGTACCACCACCTAAATCATAAACAGCAATCTTGCGATCTTTACCTTCTTTTTTAGCCAAACCAAATGCTAAAGCAGCTGCTGTTGGCTCATTGATAATCCGTTTAACATCAAGACCAGCAATTCGTCCCGCATCTTTAGTTGCTTGACGTTGGCTATCATTGAAGTATGCAGGAACAGTAATAACTGCTTCAGTTACTGCTTCACCTAGATAATCTTCGGCAGTTTTTTTCATTTTTTTCAAAATTTCAGCCGAAATTTGTGGTGGCGCTAATTCTTTATCATTAACTTTAATCCATGCATCACCGTTAGATGCTTTCATGATTTCAAATGGCATCAAGCTAATATCTTTTTGCACTTCTTTTTCTTCAAATCTACGACCAATCAGACGTTTTGAAGCATAAATAGTATTACGTGGATTTGTAACTGCTTGACGTTTTGCTGGTGCACCAACTAAAGTTTCACCATCAGTATAAGCAATGATTGAAGGAGTTGTACGTGCACCCTCTGCATTTTCAATAACTTTTGGTTGTCCATTTTCAATCACAGCCACACATGAATTAGTAGTCCCTAAGTCAATCCCGATAATTTTACCCATATTATTTCCTTTTTAAATTTGGATTTGCCACATCAAAAGAGAATTTCTTTAATTTTTACCGATCAACTTTAGACCTGTATGCGGCATAATTTCTTTGTTAGTTAGCAGATAAGGTTAATATTGGATATTTCAAGTAGAATTTTTAGATTTTTTTAGAATTTTAATTTGCTGCCATGGAAATGTTATAAAATGGCAGCAAACGCATCTGTATATTCAATCAAATTCAGCATACTGGGTCGTTGCCAAGCTCCTCACTTACGAGTGGTAGGCTTCGTCGCTTGTCGCCTACCAGTATTTCGAATTAGTTTGAATATATGAAAGAAGAAATTAGCGTGGATAAAACTCGTCCAGCGATTTATCTTTTGCCTTAACTGTTTTTTTCTTCAATGTAAGCGCAGAAACTTCGGCAGCGAATTCACCAAAGTGGCTAAATTGAGCATCACGATATAAAGCGAGATTAAATTGTTCAATTAAATCAGCTAACTTAGCATTACTAGTATTCAAATCTTTAATATCAGATACAGTATAAATCGGACGATTATAGTGTAATGAAGCAAAGCGGAGTAAGGTTTTATTCATTGCTTTAATATCCTGATTTTTACAGGCTGCAACAAAGGCATTCAGCGCTTCTTTTTCAGTAGTAATTGTTTCAACCGATACGGGCTTCGCTGGTTTAGCTTCGCCTAGAATAGTATTTTTATTTGTCTGACTAGCTTTTTTGCGTGAACGCCACCACATAACTAATGCTAAAACACTAATTAACCATAAAGCGCCAATTGCCAGCGCAATGTAAAACCAAACACTTTTTGGAGCACTGTTTTTATTATTAGCCGTAGCATTTTGGCTCGCTACAACTTTATTACCCTCAATTACATTAGTGGCGACTGTACTCGCAGTAGTTTTGCCATCACTGATTACCTCAAAAGAAGTCGCTGGAATCTGCGCGTGTTGCATGCGGTCTGATTTTAAATCCCACCATTCAACCTTAGTTGCCGGAAATTCAATTTTTCCTGCCTGAGTAGGCACGTAAGCGATTTTAAAAGTTTTATGTGCACGTAATTTGCCACCAACAATTACATCTGAGCTATTAGCTTTATCTGGATATGCATTAACGCCCTGTGGTTTGCTAAACTCTAACTCAGGTAAAGAAGTTGCCATTACGCCATCAGTATTAATGGTAATCGTGCGAGTAATTGCTTCACCAACTTTGACTTGTCGTGAACTTTGTGACCAGCTCTCACTAATATTTAGTGAATTGGCTGGCAGCCAAGTCATTGGATTAACTCCAGCTGGGGTTGACTTAACCTTCAGCATCAATGGTTTGGAGCTTATAACAAATGGCTGCTGATCCATCATCGCAAAGAAGCCACCACCTCTTTGATTTTGTCCAGCGCGTACTCCTCGAATTCTCAGTGCAGGAATAGTTATATCCCCTGCAGCCGTTGGCGTAATTAAATACTTCTGCTCAACAACCTGATAGTTAGTATTACCTTGAGTATCCTGATATTGAATTGATTTACCCTGCTGCTGAATTTTGGCATTGGGAATATCAAACTGCTCTAAGCTCAAATTAGCAACTGAAACAGCAATATAAATTTTTAAACTAACTACAACTGGTACACCAACGTATGTCGTTTGTTTAAAACTGCTTACATCAGCAAAAAGCTCACGGTGTGAACCAGCAACTTGTTTACCAGAGACTGCACCACCTTGTGTAACCTCAATCGGAATTGCGGCAGTCGTATCGTTACCCACTTTTAAGGCAGGAATAACTTGCTTGCCAGGATTTTTGGGCATCAAGGTAACCTGATAAGAAGATTGCGAACTAGTTTTACCATTGATAATACTCATCTGACTGCTGCTACTGGTTCCATAAATTTCGAAATTAGCATTTAACGGAGTCAAATCAGGTTTGTCACCAGAATCAGGCAAAACTATCGTTAGCGTGAGACTTTGACCAAGCGCAAGACTCGCATGATCAACACTCGCTTCAACTTGAGCATATGCTGCTTGTGCCATCATTAATGAAGTAATAATAAAACTTAATACCTTCTTATTCATTAGTTACCTCCCTGTTGCTGCTGTTCATTTTGATAATCACGTAAGAATTTATTTCTTAAAAGCCCGCCTGGATCATCTGGAATTTGTGATAATGCTGCCCGCAGTTCTTGATCCTGATAATTTTGCGGATTATTATTCATATTATTGGCTGCAGCTGGCGTTGGCTTAGCCCCAGGAGTTGGCGTTGGCGCGGCTTGATTTTGCTTCTGCTCTGCTTGATTTGGATCTTGTTTAGCCTTATCTGCCGGATTGTCCTTCTTCTCTGAATTTTCAGGGCTATTTTTTTTCT
>CAYIZV010000063.1:0-15113 GCA_964367915.1 uncultured Neisseria sp. | reverse complement strand
CGGTTATGTCATATCAATCATAATACCATATCTGCTGTCAATGCGTAAGTTCTATTAATTTGAGATATGGCTAAAAATACATCCATTTAGTCATCACATCATCACCATGATTGTCTCTTGGATCATAACCTTTGACATATGGTTTTACCAAGCGAGAGTAGGTATATTGATATAATGGGAGAATCGGGTAATCATTCATTGAAAGCATTATTGCCTGAGAGTACATCTTCTGCTTTTGTACTGGATCAAGAGTATAATTAGCATTACGGATTAATACGTCATAAGCTGGATTACAGTAGTGTGAATTATTTTGTGGTGCATTACATAAAAACATAAAGTCAGTATAACTCGTAATATCCTTACCAGCTACCCAACCGTCGCGTGCAACCTGATAATTACCTTTTCGTCGTGCGATAATAAAAGTTTTCCATTCCATATTTGTAGCAATAGCATTTACACCCAGTACTTCTTTCCACATTGAGGCAATAGCTACCGCAATTTTCTTGTGACCATCCAAGGTATTGTATGAAATCTCAAGTGTTAGCGGATGATTCGGCCCATAGCCAGCCTCAGCATATAATTTTTTTGCTTCAGCAATTTGTTTTTCTCTAGTCCAATTTGCCCATTCATATTTCACATCCGCATATTTACCGTTCGATACTGTTGGTGCTACATAAGAGTAGAGTTCCATTTGTCCCTGCCCAAGTACATCCTGAGTTATAATTTTACGGTCTATTGCCATTGTTAATGCTTGACGGAGTTTTAAATTATTCTTTAGCTCAGGGCGCATCATATTGAAATCATAGAAATAAATTGCATCTTGTTGGGTGGTATGTAATTCTTGTGGATATGTAGATTTAATTTCTTTATAGCGATCAGTTGGTATTGAATTAGTTATATCTATATTATTGGCTTGATATTGATTAAATTCTGCATTAGGGTCAACAATTGCCAAATATTTAACCTGTGGAATTTTAACCGTTGATTCGGCATAGTAGAATGGGTTTTTCTCGGCTGTGATATAGCCGTTTACAACATGTTCGGTCATTTTGTACGCACCGGAAGTAACCATGTTTTGTGGTTCAGTCCAAGCCGCTCCTTTACTAGCAATCACCTTGATAGGCACAACCTTAAACCCCTGATTATTACTCAGTAGGTATAGAAAGGCTTCCGAAGGGTGTGTTAATTTGACTATTACAGTATTTTGGTTTGGTGCGCTGATGCCGAGTGCGGTAGGTGGTAATTGACCTTTGGCAATTTGTGCGCCATTTACAACTATTTCCAGCATATTATTTTGCGGTGAACCTGTTTTGGGGTCGCCAAATCGTTGCCATGATTTGACGAAATCTGTTGCGGTAATTGGTGTACCATCGGAGAATTTTATTCCCTTACGTAAGTGAAAGGTATAGGTTTTTTGGTCAGCAGAAATTTCCCAGCTCTCGGCTAATCCTGGGATAGGCTCTCCTTTTTGGTCAAAAGATACTAGTCCCTCAAAGAAGTCATGTGCAACCCGTGCAGAAATACTGTCACCGGATAAATCTGGATCTAGAGTTGGTGGCTCCCCGCCGATTGAAATATTTATCGTATTGCGGATTGGTGTGTTTGTATTGCTACTTGCGTCAGCTACATTTGATTTCTCTTTTGAGCATGCAGAGAGAAGCGAGCCACAAATAATTAAATGCAGTAATCGTTTAGTCATATTAAATTCCCCATGAAAACATTATAATATTGTTGTTTAAATTTTATTTAAAGATGAATTATACAACATTATGGACATATTTTTAGTTGCGCTGCAGCATTTTTAACTATGTGATTTGCAAAGTTTTATTTCGCTTAAACGATAGAAAGTAAAGGTTTTTGAATCAAGAAAAAGATTGTTAATTTTCAGATTCTTTGCAGCATAATTATATGATAAAATCCGCTCAGTTAAATTTTTCTTCACATTTAAGATAATATAAAAAAGGTCTACGATGAAACATCAAATTAGAGATATCGCATTGAGTGCTAGTGGCATAATGAAAATCGAGTGGGTTAAAAAAAACATGCCCTTATTGCAACGTTTAGAAGACGAATTTGTCAAAACTAAACCTTTTGCAGGTAAAAAAATTACTGTGTCGGTGCATCTGGAAGCTAAAACGGCGCGTCTAGCGTTATTGTTAGCTGCTGGTGGCGCGGAAGTTTGCGTAACTGGTAGCAACTCGCTTTCCACGCAAGATGATGTGGCTGCAGGTTTAGTTGCATCAGGACTTAGCGTTTTTGCTTGGTATAATGCGACTCCTGAAGAATATAACCGTCATATCGAAATGTCCTTAGAATTTGCTCCGGATTTGATTATTGATGATGGCGGTGACTTAATTAATATGCTCCACACCAAACGTCCTGATTTAATGGCAAATGTAATTGGTGGCTGTGAAGAAACTACTACTGGAATAATTCGTCTTAAAGCAATGGAAGCTGAAGGATTATTGAAGTTCCCGATGATGGCAGTGAATAATGCGTATTGTAAATATCTGTTTGATAACCGTTATGGTACTGGTCAATCAGTATGGGATGGGATTAATCGCACAACCAATCTAATTGTGGCTGGTAAAGATGTGGTGGTTGTGGGGTATGGCTGGTGTGGTAAAGGCATTGCAATGCGTGCCAAAGGTTTGGGTGCAAGTGTTATTGTTTGTGAAATTGATCCAGTTAAAGCTGCTGAAGCGGTAATGGATGGTTATAAAGTTATGCCGATGAGTGAAGCTGCTAAGCGTGGTGATATCTTTGTAACTGTAACTGGTTGTAGCGATGTAATTACCAAAGAACATTTTGCAGTGATGAAAGATGGTGCTTTGTTATCCAATGCAGGACATTTTAACTGTGAAGTGTCGGTAACAGATTTAGCAGCTGTTGCTACTGAGGTCAAAGATTTTAGACAAAATATCAAAGGCTATAAAATGCCACAAGGTCACTGGGTATTTTTGTTGGCTGAAGGTAAATTGGTTAATCTTGCATCAGGTGATGGTCATCCAGCAGAAATCATGGATATGAGTTTTGCAATTCAAGCTTTGAGTGCGGAATATGTAGCCAAACATGGTAAAGATCTAAAAAATCAAGTAATAGATATTCCAGCCGATATTGATAAACGCGTAGCAATGATGAAATTAGATGCTTGGGGTATTGCGATTGATAAATTGACTCCTGCTCAGGAAAAATATTTATCAAGTTGGAATGCATGAGTATTTTAATTAAAAATGCGACGATCATCACGGGTGCGACTGATGCAATGGTTTTGACTGACCATTGTATCGGTATTGAAGATGATTTGATCTCATTTATTTGTCCAAGTTCGGAGCTTTCTCCAATATTTCAGGCTGATAAGGTTATTGATGCACGCGATATGCTGGTAATGCCTGGTTTGGTAAATGCACATACGCATAGTGGCACAACGATATTGCGTAATTATGCTGGTGATAAAAAGCTGGAAGACTGGCTTTTTAATCATATTATTCCAGCAGAAATGAAATTAACTCCCGAAGATGTTTACTGGGGAGCTAAGCTCGCGATTATTGAAATGCTCAAATCAGGTACTACCAGTATCGCGGATATGTATTGGCATATGGATTATGCTGCGCAAGCGTTTCAGGAAAGCGGAATGCGTGCGGTATTATCCAAAAGCCCGCTGATGTTTAAAGATATGTCTGTTGATCTGGCTGGTTGTGCTGATTATTACAATAAATGGCACAACACTGCAGATGAGCGTCTGAAGGTATATTTAGAGGTTCATTCAACCTACCTTTATAATCCAGAATTGTTGCAGGAGGCAGCCAAAGTTGCCAAACAACTAGGTACTGGAATTCACATTCATTTACTGGAAACCAAGCAAGAGCAGCGCGAAACCTATCAGAAATATAAAATGAGTGGTGCTGAATTGTGCGAGAAGTGCGGAATTTTTGATGTACCAGTTATCGCCGCGCATTGCGTGCATTTGGATGAACAGGATTATGAAATATTAGCTCGTCATAAGGTAAATGTAATACATAATCCGACTAGTAACCTTAAACTAGGTAGCGGTATTGCTAATGTTCCAAAACTGTTACAGCGCGGAATTAATGTTGCGTTGGGTACCGATGGGGCAGCCAGTAATAATAATCTCAGTTTGTTTAAAGAAATGAATCTGGCAGCCTTGCTCCATAATGGTGTTGCAGAAGATCCATTAGCGATTACTTCCTTGCAAGCGATTGCGATGGCAACTGCCAACGGAGCTAAAGCTTTAGGGTTAAATACAACTGGAATTCTCCAAGCTGGCAAAAAAGCAGATTTGATACTACTGAGTACCAAAGGTGCACATATTAATCCGATTACTGAGCCATTATCGGCAGCAGTTTATTCAGCTCAAGCTTCTGATGTTGATACCGTGATTATTGATGGCAAAATTTTGCTTGCCAACAAAGAATTAGTATCAATTGATGAAGAGTTGGTAATCTCCAAGGTAAAAGAAATTGCTCGACGGATAATAGCTTCATAAGTGTTATCGTAAGAGTATTCTTTAAAAATAGAAATAATGGTCACCTAAATTGGTGACCATTATTATCTCTAAGTGCTTATTCAAAAATTATCCTGATATTACAAGATTGTAACGTGAAAAGTAAATGAAATAAGGCTTTTGACAAATTATTTGAGTCTGCTTGTTCATGTCTTTTCGCGCGCTTTTATTTCTGCTGTCCTTTGTGCCATAAGGATAATATAAGCATGATAATTGTAAGTGGAATCATGACATGATTCAAAATCTCACCCGGTGGAGTATGAGCAAAATGAACTGGCTTGATATGCCCGATAAACATTCGCATTGCAGTCTCACACAGCATTAAAATATACATAAATGGCACTAACGTCCTGTAGCGGAAGAATACGACTAGCTGAATGATTGCATAGAGAAGCTGCGAACTACCCCACAGCGAAAAGCCAAAAATTATTCCCGCTGCACCTGCCACTGATAAATCCATTCCGGCAATAGTTCCAGCGCCTCCGTCAGGAGCAAGGAAGTGGATACAGCTACGAACAGTTCCTACTGCTGCCAATAATAAAAAGACGTATGCCGCAAGCTTATGCCCTTTATAGTCGTTATTCGCATTTTTGGGAAAAATTTTCTCAAATAGGCTAGTCATCTTATTTTACCTCTTAAATTAACAGATTTTAGTTTATCATTTTTTGATTGATTACGTTTATCCATTTTGCTATATTTTGAAATGGCTAGGATAGTTCTTTGTTATCAATGAAATTTGTCGTGAAAGTCAAACTTAAATTTAATTCAAAAATTAATTTGCGCATTTCTGTACTTGAACTCAGGTTTGTGCTTTCCTAGTAAAAGATGTTGATATTTTAGCATTTGTAGTAATCTAATTTATATCCAAAATGGATATTTCAGTTACCGACTTAGTATGCTGTTGTTGTATGGCGACAGTAATGGCGTTTGAGGTAGCTATCTCCATGACTGATCAGCCACGAGCAAGCCAATCCAAGCATACCACCAATCAGAATGCTCATAATGCGGATTTTGCCCATACTTTGAAACTCAACACCTGAAAAGAGTACAATTAAAAAGCAGCGAAAAATATAGCAATGCAGATATTTGTAAAATAGCCGGAAACTGACTAAAATCAAAACATAAAACACATAGTTGAGAATAGCCAGTTTTGGCAGCAGTGGCATAACTAACAAACCTAATGCAATTCCAAATCCGCCACCCCACAATCTTTGTTCCATCTTGGTTTTGGCTTCTTGATAGTCTATATTTAATACCGATAGGCTAGCCCAGATAAACCATTCAACTTCAGGTGGATTATATATTTTCCAGATTAAAATGCTGAGGATAAGAGGTGGAAAATATTTAAAATAATGTAATATTTTTGAATGGTGAATTACTATCGGATGAATTGAAATTCGATCATAGCGTGCAAATGAAATAATACTGGCAAAAATGCTAAGTAAAATTAGCAGGTAAAGTCCGCCAAGGTGTCCAGCATTGAAATTATAACGCCCATGTAGTCGAATTGAAATATAAATCACGCTAATAAATGTCCAAGTCGAGACATCTTTGAAGTGCGGATTATCTGCCTCAACAACTGCAAAAATTAATCCCATCATGGTTAAGATAAACAAGTATAACAGCCATTGCTCAGAATTATAGTAGAGCAGGATGCTCATTGCGAAAATATAACTGGCATGGAGTATGGCTAAGAAAAAATTTTGGTGAGAAGTGCCAATCGGAATAATCGCACATACGGCTATTAAACTTGCACTAAACCAAAATTGATCATTGAAAATATAAGCAAAAATTGCGCCAGGTAAGCTCGCGATTAATAGCTCTGCTGTTTTTCGCCAATTGATATAGTCATTAAGTTTATGCGCAAGCTGGTGCATTAATAGATAAACATTGTAAAAAATATGGTTAATTTGGTAGGGGTGTAAAAAATCCCCGCCTATGCCGTATGAGAGAATATTCTGATGAACCTTAGTAAAAATTTGGGTTTGCTTACAGCTTATGGGATCATTTCGAAAAACAATACACGCTCACTGTATGAAAGCCGACCCATATAAGATCATCATTGGTTCGAGAATACTACACTACCTACACGAACATCGCAGGGCAAGGAGTATTTTAGCACTATGTTTTAAGTTTGTGTAAAAAAACCATGCTTTTTTTTGCATGGTCTTTAATAATGATACTTTGAATCTGACTGAGTATACTAGACGTTAAATCGAAAATGCATTACATCGCCATCTTTAACAATATATTCTTTACCTTCCAGACGCATTTTGCCAGCTTCTTTGGAGCCTTGCTCACCCTTATACTGAATGAAGTCATTGTAGGCGATAACTTCGGCACGAATGAAACCTTTTTCAAAGTCGGTATGAATTACTCCAGCAGCTTGCGGAGCGGTTGCCCCAATATTGACAGTCCAAGCACGAACTTCTTTTACCCCAGCGGTGAAATAGGTTTGTAATCCCAGTAGATTATATCCAGCACGAATCAAGCGATTTAAGCCTGGTTCTTCCATGCCCATTTCCTGCAAAAAGTCCAGTTTATCGGCATCTTCCAATTCGGCAATTTCTGATTCGATTGCAGCACAAATTGCGACAATTGGCGCATCATGGTTTTTGGCATATTCAGTTAATTTATCAAGGTATGGATTATTGCTAAAACCATCTTCAGCAACATTGGCAACAAACATAGCTGGCTTGATTGTAAGTAAACATAGTGGTTTGATTAATTCAATGTCATCTTTATCCAGACCTAAAGTCCGTGCTGGCTTACCCTCATTCAGGTGAGGCAGTAAGCGCTCTAGAATTGCGATTAGCTGTTGGGCATCTTTATCACCGGATTTAGCTTTTTTTCCTTCACGTTGAATGGTTTTTTCGACAGTTGTCATGTCAGCCAAAGCTAGTTCCATGGTAATTACTTCAATATCATCAATCGGGTCAACTTTACCGGCAACGTGAACGACATTTTCATCATCAAAGCAGCGTACTACATTGACAATCGCATCAGTTTCACGAATATTAGCTAAAAACTGATTGCCCAGTCCTTCACCTTTAGATGCTCCAGCAACCAATCCAGCAATATCAACAAATTCAACAATAGCATGTTGCATGCGTTGTGGATTAACGATTTTAGCTAATTCATCCATCCGTTCGTCGGGAACTTCAACGATTCCGACATTGGGTTCAATAGTACAAAATGGATAATTTTCAGCAGCGATTCCAGCTTTGGTGAGTGCGTTAAAAAGAGTTGATTTACCAACATTTGGTAGTCCGACGATTCCACATTTTAATGACATAGAGTTATAACCTTTGAATTTTATTTAAATATATGATGATTTTAGCATAAAATTACTCACACAATTACGGGAAAATATTTTATAATCATAGATTCACTATAGAGAAAATACGGTTGTCCGCCTTAAATTATTGAAATTCAGCGTTTCAAACTGGTAGAGTTTGACCGATTAATTAGAAAAGGAATTATAGATCAATGTGTGGAATTAGCGTCAGACCAAGCAAATATGGTACCGAGAGTCAGATTGCCTATCGTGGCCCGGATATTACAAAAATTAAACAAGTCGAAGATTATACTTTTATGTTCCATCGTTTGGCAATTGTGGATACTTCACATGCCGGAGATCAACCGTTTGAAGATGATCGTTGGGTGATGTTATGTAATGGCGAAATTTTTAATTATAAGCAATTAAAGCAAACTTATACTGACTATGCTTATATTTCACACTCTGATTGTGAAACAATTATCCCGGTATTGGAAAATCACCGCTTAGTTGAAGCATGTAATATTTTGGATGGTGAATTTGCCTTTGTTGCGTATGATAAACGTCATAAACGAGTTATTGCTGCACGCGATGCAATGGGGATTCGTCCATTATTTTATGGTTACACGGCTGAAAATCAAATCGCTTTTGCATCTGAAATGAAAGATTTGATTGCTTTTTGTGAAAAAGTTTATCCATTCCCTCCTGGACATTATTACAATGGCGAAGGAATCAAGCCATTCTGTGAATTATATCGTCTGCCAGGTGGTAAACAATATGACATGGACAAAATTTTAGTTAATATCCGTAATATTTTGACTGCTAGTGTTGTAAAACGTCTTGATGCTGATGTGCCTGTTGGTTATTTGTTAAGTGGTGGTCTTGACTCTAGTTTGGTATGTGCAATTGCGCAAAAACATACCGTTAAGCCGATTACTACTTTTGCAATTGGTTTAGATTACAATCCAATTGATTTAAAATACGCTAAACAAGTTGCGGACTATCTTGGTACCGATCATCATGAAGTGATTTTCACTCAAGAAGATATCAAAAACGTATTACGTACGATTATTTGGCATACTGAAACTTGGGATGTGACTACCGTACGTGCTAGTACTCCGATGTATCTGCTATGTAAATATATCCGTGAAAATAGTGATATTCGTGTGGTATTAAGCGGTGAAGTTAGTGATGAACTATTTGGTTACAAATACACTGACTATGCACCAAGCGCAGTTGAATTCCAAAAAGAATCACAAAAACGGATCAAAGAACTGTATATGTATGATGTGTTACGTGCGGATCGTTGTATCGCAGGTAACAGCCTTGAGGCGCGGGTTCCATTTTCGGATAAACAGTTCGTTACCTATGTGATGGAAATTGAGCCAGAGTTAAAATTAAATACTTACAATATGGGTAAATATTTATTACGTAAAGCTTTTGATGGTACAGACTATCTGCCAGCTGAAATTTTATTCCGTGATAAAGCGGCATTCTCCGATGCAGTAGGGCATGGCTTGGTTGATTGTTTGATCGAACTGGCTGAGGCTAAGTATACTGATGCTGAATTTGCTGCTGGTGCAGCTAAATATAAAGATAATCCACCTCTGACTAAAGAAGGTTTGATGTATCGTGAAATATTTAACGAAATGTTCCCAAATCAAGATCATGTGATTTGTGGTTACTGGCTACCAAATCGTGAATGGCCAAACTGTGATCTAGATGATCCATCAGCGCGTCATTTGCCTAATTATGGCGCAAGCGGCGAGTAATTTGCTGTTTGATGCATTATGATTAAATTAAAGACTTCCTGTGATGGAGGTCTTTTTTGTTTTAATTTGATAAAATAGGATGCAGTATGAGCACGGATATTCAAAAACGAGTTAAAAAAGCTGGACAGCTTCCGGGAACACCAATTTATACTGGTAATCATCTGGAGGTAATACCGACAATTACCATTGCTTCATATAATAGCCAAAAGTTTAATGAATATGTCAATACACAGTTTGATTTGCAACAGATTCAGGCTTTGGTTAACCACATTACTTGGGTTCATGTTGAAGGCTTGCGTGATATTAATTTGATCGGGAAAATCGCAGAGCAGTACAGGTTACATCCACTCACGGTTGAAGATATTTTAAATGTTTCGCAGCGTTCAAAGATTGAAGATTTTGATGATTATATTTTCATTACCCTAAAAGTTCTCTCGTGGAGTCATAAACTGAACAAGATGAATACTGAGCAACTAAGCCTAGTTATCGGGGAAAATTTTGTTCTATCTTTTAGTGAGAGTCCATTTGCTGCATTCAATTCCATCCGCGAGCGTCTGCGTACTGGACATAGTCTGCATCTGTTAGAAAATGGCAGCGATTATCTGGCATACCGCTTGATGGATACCACAATTGATCAATATTTTGTGGTTTTGGAAAAAATCAGCGATAAGATTGAGCGGATTGAAGAAAATATTATTATCAGTCCAACACAAGACAATGCGCGGGAAATCTTTCAGTTAAAACATAAAATACTGCTGCTGCGTAAGGCAATTTGGCCGATCCGTGAAGAAATCAGCCACTTGCTGCAGGCAGATCATAAATTTATCACTTCATTTACCCGCCTTTATCTGCGTGATCTTTATGATCATGTGGTGCAGGCGATTGATGCGGTTGAAACTCTGCGTGATATGGTTTCAAGTATCATGGATATTTATTTGTCCTTGGTAACCAATAAAATGAACGAGATTATGAAGGTATTGACGATAATTTCCACCATATTTATACCAATTACCTTTATTACCAGTTTGTATGGGATGAATTTTAAATATATGCCTGAACTCGATTGGCGCTACGGCTATCCATGTGCGCTGTTGGTGATGGGCTTAATCTCGTGCGGGATGTTGATATTTTTCCGACGCAAAAGGTGGATTTGATTTAGCCTATATCCGCAGAATTACTTACTGCGGATATGTTAGCTTTTAAAAAATTACTTTCCAAGCTTAGTGTAGGCTTGGTTCAGTTTATGCCATGCGTCGAGATTTTCTGGCTCTACCCAGTTATACGCGATTTTACGCCAATTATCGTCATCGGGATTTAACCCCAAATATTCAATATAACCACGTTCACATATGAAAAACTGATGCTGGTAAGGCAGCAAATAACCATCAGTTGCTTGTAATATTGCTTTGGCTTCTCGATAATTGCTAAACCATTGATTAAAAAATCCACCTTGCGGAGTAAATTTGCTTAACTGTGAATGCTCAAAATAGAATTTATAATTTGCCCAATTTACAAAGCCATAATCAGCGGCAAAATAACCCAGACAATGTTTGAGCTGGATATCTTCTGCTGTTAATTTTAAATTAATGCTTTGTAAATAGCCAATAATTTTTGCCAGCGCCTCAGTTTTAATTTGTGGGTCGGAAGAATTAATCTGTTTAAGTAAGATTTGTGCCTGAATTTTGATTTCAGATAGTGAAATAATACGCGAAGAATTATTCATAAAAAACTCCTATATGTTATTTGCCACAACCCATAATTGGCGTATATAAAAGTATGAATAATACTCAGATGATTTGAATTGGGTGATGTCCTCTTTTATGGGTTCAGGTAGCCCAATCTGCCTGATCGGGCGAATTATAGCACAAGCTTGGCTGTGTTTTGCAAAAAAATCTAGTAGAATGAAGCAGTTGCAGCATTAATCCCCATGTGGTCATAAGTGGTAATATGTTAAAATATTACTTCATTTATTGTTGTAAAAATGTAGTTAGAACGAAAGAGGACTATGGCTTATAGCGAAGCGGATACCAAAGCAATCGCAACTGTGCAAATGAACATTAATATTAAAGTCTTGCCGGATATTGAGTGGCTGCTGCCAAATTTTTATATTCAGAAACGGATTGTTAAATATTGGGATAATATATCTGCTCAAATTGAGCAAGTTAAATCAGCCCAACAGCAAAAAATGCAAAACCTGCTAGATCTAGAATCATCAATCTTAGACCAAGCCTTTCATGGTAAATTATAGCGAGTTTATTCTGCTTGTCCATATTTTTAAGAGAAATTTATGAAAAAGGTAGTATTATTCATCTTTTTAGGGCTCAATATCTTGTGTTTTGCAGATAGCATTGTTATGTCAGAAAGTAATGAGATAAGCACATTGAAGATAAAAGTCAATGATTTAGAAAATAATTTAGTAGAATTAAAATCATTTGATGAAAGAGCATTTAATACTGTTAGTTCTTTAGCTCAAACAGCAGATTCAAATATTGCTAATAAAATTAGTATACTAAGCATGATTTTATCTTTTATAGGAATAGGGTTAACATTTGGATCTGTCGCTCTAGTTTACTATGTAAATAAAGTAAAAAAAGGTGTTTTAAAATTAAGAAATCAAACTCAGAGTCTAAAAAATGAGATCACTGATTTTGTTGCAAGTAACAATGATCTTCTATATCAGAAGATTATAGATAAAGATACAGAATTATTAATCGAAAGAGTAGCGAATAATCATAATGATGTATCTAACATCGTGAATTTACTTTCTGTAAGATCAGTTAAGGGTGAAAAAAATTTTAATTCTTTGTTGGATGCATACAAGAATGCATTTAAGTACGGTGTTACAGAACAATCAAATGTGAATAGCATGATAAGTTTATCGGCACTAATTTATCAGCATTATGCTGTAAAACTATTAGACGAAATAGATTTGTTTAGTCATGATAATAGCTTGTTTTGCACGAGACAAATTGGTTTTTTTTCTGACGAGGTTGTGAATACACTTAATGTGCTAATGCACTCACTATCGCAAGAATCGGGTAATTTAGTTTTTAGAATTATTTTACTAGGATTATTGTGTAACATTAGAGTTCAGAAAATGTTTAATAACTCATTGCCAGACAAACAAAAAATAGTTGAAGTCTTAAAGGCTTGTTTTACAAATAATACGAGCTTTAGGAAATCTCTGCAAGATTATATCCAATCTATCGATAATATTGATTTGGGTGGTAGTAATCAGATTTTTTATGAGCAAAATGAGCGGATGATTTCTATGCAACATAATCAATTAAAAGCATATTTAAACCATTTATACGAATTAATTTATGGTGAACATTTGGATATCAGCAATCAAGATACAGTAAATAATCCTGTGATATAAATTATTAGCTTATAAAGCCATAATACTTTACGTGGGCTTATTTTACTGATTAAAGATATGCCGTAAAAATTACGGTGTATCTTATTAGGAAGTCAAAAATTTAAAACTCAGCTTATAAACGTACTGCTATGTTATAATTTTGCGTAATTTGCAAAAATTTTGCAAAAATCTCATTTTGAATTGGATGTTGTCGTGATAATAAATTTTAGTGTAAAAAATTTTCGATCGATAAAAGATGAAATTATTCTTGAATTTAATGCTAGTAGTGATAAAGATCATCCAAATTTTATAACCGAAACTAAGTATTGTAATATCCTGAACGCTGCCGCCGTTTATGGCTTGAATGCTTCGGGTAAGTCTAACCTAATCCGTGCAATGCAATTATTTAGTATTCTGCTTAATTTATCAGTAAGAAATGAGACACTACTATCACAACTAGTTGTACCATTCGCCTTTGATAATCAATCGACAGAAATGCCATCTGAATTTAATATTAATTTTATAAGTGAAAATGTGCGCTATGAATATGGGTTTAGCGCGGATAGCCAGCAAATTTATTCAGAATGGTTATATGCTTACCCCAATAAGAAAGCTCAATTATTATTCACTCGTGAATGGCAAAATAATAAATATGAGTATAAATTTGGTCTTAACTACAGGGGCGATAAAAAACGACTTGAAGAAATAACTAAGCCTACTGCTTTGTTTTTGTCTGTCGCACAATCCTTTGATAAACAGGAAACTGCCAATATTATTAAAAACTGGTTTGCTAAATTTTTTATTGAAAATCTTCATCTATCTGGCAATATTGAAATCGGTAAATCAAGAACAATTGATTTTATTCAGCGTGGATTAGTCACGCATAATGAAGTGATTCAATTCCTTACCGAATCTGATTTGAGTATTGTTCACTTTGATATCAAGGAAGATGAAAGCAGTGATGATCAATTACCTCCCGCAATAAAAGAGTTTATTCTCAAAAATCAGATTAAAAAACAGCCAATTGTTATTACTGAGCATCATGTAAATAATTCTCCCTATCAATTAACGTTGAATGATGAATCTTCAGGTACTCAGCAAATGTTTAATTTTGCCGCGCTTGTAGTGCTGGTTTTAAAAAATGGTGGTGTGTTAGTTATTGATGAACTCAATAATTTTCTACATCCGCTACTAGTTAAGCATATCGTGGGACTATTTGGTGCTGCAGAAACGAATCCTAAACGTGCACAATTAATCTTTACTACGCATGAGACCTCTATCATGACAACTGATTTCCTACGTCGGGATCAAATCTGGTTTTGCGATAAGAGTAAAGAACAGTCAACGATGTTATATTCGGCACAGGAATTTAGTCCACGCAAAACGGATAATCTGGAAAAGGCTTATCTTGCTGGTCGCTATGGTGCTATTCCAATTTTTATGGATTAATAAGTCATGGCTAGAGCTCCTAAACCTTCTGGCAATATTAAAAATCGTAAGACCAACTTAAGGCAGCAAAATAAGTTAGTCTTAGTTGTCTGCGAAGATGAAAAATCAGGCTGTGATTATCTCAAATTAATGGCAAAGCATTTGCGCTTGCATACAACCTGTATTGTTGAATCCTCTGCAACTGGTTCAGCGCCGATTTCAGTGGTAGAAGATGCAATAAAAAGAATCGCAGTAAATAAAAAAGAGAAATCGGAACCATTTGAGCTGGTTTTTTGTGTTTGGGATATTGACGAACATACTTCATTAAATGATGCCCGACAACTTGCACATGCTAATGAGTTCAATGTAATTGAGTCCAATCCATGTTTTGAGTTTTGGTTATTGCTGCATTTTGTGCCTTATACAGCGCCAATTATTCGTCGAGCAAATAAATCTCCGGCAGATGAATGCGTCAAGCTATTAAAGCAATATATCACTGATTACGATAAAAGTAAGATTAAAGACTATTTTGTGGAGCTATTGCCAAAACTTGAAGTAGCTAAGAATAGTGCTGCCAAATTACGCATAGAGTTACAATCAACTGGTTCCATTAATCCAGCGACTGATTTAGATTTATTAATCCAAAGCATGGAAAATAATTTCTTGAATGAGTAATGAAGAATAAGATAAATTTATAATATAGAACTTACGCATTGACAGCAGATATGGTATTATGATTGATATGACATAACC
>CAYIZV010000062.1:0-15278 GCA_964367915.1 uncultured Neisseria sp. | reverse complement strand
TTATTAAACACCATACATTAAGATAAGATATGGACCACAACAGTAATATAAGATTTTGAGGGATTTAAAAATTAAGAATATGCGTAAAATATTTTACTTGATATCTGGTGTTAGTGTATGCGGCTGTAGTTATTTTTCACCCAGTTATACTAAGCCAAATATGGATATTCCTGCTACATGGAACTCAAAAACTACATCGATGGGTCCAATAAGCGAGAGCTTACCTTATTTGGCATGGTGGCAAAAATTCAATGATCAAGACTTGAATAACTATATCGAATCTGGTCTAAAAAACAATATGAGCATTAGCGTTGCCAAAGCAAACTTAGAAGCAGCACAAGGACAGCTGCTATCTGCAAAATTAAACTGGGTACCCTTTTTAAGTGTCTTTGGTGGTGACATTAGTGGTAATTCGCAAAATAGCGTCACCCCAATTGGCAATTTAGGAACCATTGCAAATAGCGGAGCATTTTATGCTATCTTACCAGCTTACACCTTGAATGTATTTACTAATTATACCTTACAAAAGCAAGCAAACTATAATGTTGAAGCAGCTGAAAATGCACAACTAAGTGTTCGTTTAGCTGTAATTGGACAAGTCAGCGCTGCATATTTTTCTTTTTTAGCTCAAGAGCAAATGCTTGATCAATACAAAAAACTTAATACCACGTTAGAAGAGCTGGTAAGTGTGACTGCTGCAATGGATAAAAGAGGACTGGTTAATAATTTATCAGTTCAGGAATTAAGCAGCAAACAGCAGCTAATAGAAGGTCAAATCGCTTTAGCTGAGCATAATTTGCAACTTGCAAAGAATGCCTTACGGATGCTAATCAATCACGCACCAGGTAACCTTACTGCTAAAAATAAATTTGCGAAAATAAATCCTAATCAAGTCATACCAAGCAATATGCCGGTCTCTGTGATTGCAGCAAGACCAGATATCATGCGTGCTGAAGCGCAGCTTAAGGCAGCAAATGAAGGAATCAGTGTAGCTTCCAGCGCACTGTTACCGAGCATTAACCTGAATTACTTTTACGCACAAGGATCAGGTCAGCAAACGTTTAACAATGCAATACCAAATGTTCCGGATCCAACCATTCAAAATGGAAATACCCAAAGCTACTACGCGGCATACGCTAATTGGGTTATTCTCCCGAGTGTATTTGGTCAAATAAATACCAATACCGCGTTATTTAAAGCCTCATTAGCAAACTATAAGTATGTTGTTAATACCGCATTACATGAAGTAGACAACTCTTTATCTGCAAATAATGGCTGGAATAAAAAAATGTTGGCGGATACAAACGCAGTGAACAAATTGGAAAGCGTCGTACAAACAAAACAAGCCATGTTTCAACGCGGATTATTGCCCTACAGCTTAGTACTGATAGCAAAATCAGAACAACAACTATTAGCAATTGATGCTACTCAGACCAAGTTACAACAAATGATATCTTTGGTCAACGTTTACCAAAACCTAGGTGGTGGATATAAATACTCAAATGAATCAGAAGGTAATAACAACAAATGAAATTAGTAAAAAAATTTAATTTTGCAACTTTAATCTTTGGTACTGGCAGTATAATTACATTGTCCTACTCCTTAACTTATCTATTTCCAGTTACAGATGAAGCTTTTGTAATAGAAAACATGACTGCGATTTCTTCTGCTGTCACAGGGCATGTTGAAGAAATCTATGTAAAAAATGGACAAGCACTAAAAAAAGGAGATCCTATTTTATTGGTTAAACCGGAGAAATATAACCTTGAATATAAAGGAGTTAAAGCACAGTATGATCAGGCAAACGTTGGTCTAAGCGCGATCAGTCAACAAATTCAGATCACAAGAGCCAATATGCAGGCAGCAGAGGAACAACTAAACCGAATGAAGTATGAGTACTCACAAAAAAGTGCGCCGGATGTAGGCAATGGTGTACCGCAGATCGAACTGAAAACGCTTGAATTTAATATGAAGTCACAACAAAATGTTGTATTAGGTTTACAACGCCAGATTGATTTAGAAAAAATTGAGCTAAAAAAAGCTCAGACAGGAATTGCAACATTAGCTGCCGCAGTTGATAAAGCAGCAATTGACGTTTCTGATACCGTCGTTAGGGCTCCTGCAGATGGTTACATCCAAAACATGTATATGGGGGTAGGAAGTTCTGCTCTTGCACATGTGGGACTTTTAAACTACGTTGATACCAGTGAAATTTTTATTCAAGCAAATATGAATGAAACCGACCTTAGCAACGTGCAAGCTGGTGATGAAGTTCTAATTTTTCCACGCGCATATCTTGGTCGAAAAATATTTCATGGCGTAGTAATGTCTAATAACTGGTCAGTGGATCGCCAGCATATTCTTCCTGCCAAAGAAACTCAACTTATCTTGAGTCAAAATCACTGGGTTAATCTACCACAGAGATTGCCAGTTCAAATCAAAGTACTAGATAATGACCCGAAGCATAGGCTCTTGCCGGGCATGAGTGCTTATGCTTATATTCGGACTAAGTAGTAAATGTTCCTCTATAGTCTGAGTAGTCGATTGGATCGCATAGATCCTTACTGGTATGCTCGTCTGATAGGCCTCAAAGCAGCGTATCTGGCAACAGGACTATTCATAGCAAACTTAATTTTAAAGCCAGCATCACCTAGCGTAACCATGCTGATGAGCGCCGTTGGGATTCTGATTGCTGAAATGCCAGCTATAAATACACCGGATAAGAAAGACAAGGTATATTTGGGATGGGTAATCTTAGTTTGCTTAACCATTGCAATTTTTTCAACCACTGGATTTTTACAATTACCATTTATCCTAACTGTTGGAGCGTGGGCGTATTTTCTTTATTATTCCTTACGCAACAAACCAGAAGCATTTGCTCTTGTTAGTGCTCTTTTAATGATGGGAACTATTTCTCAGGAAGGACTTAAAATTGGTAATTTTTTCCAGATTTGGAACAATACTCTTTTTATTCTTGAATTTTCATTGATCACATTTTGGTTACACAAATCATTTCCATTTTTATATCATAAAATATGGCTTAGTAGCTTACTACGTGGTCTGGAAGTCCTGATCAAGATGTTAAAGGAAGAAAACGTTACCACGAGCAAAATGCTACGTAAGCACAGCATGATTAGCCTCTCCAGTATGAATTTGTTAGCTAAACGTAGATATATCGGCTGTGTAAAGATAATACATGAAAATATGTCCGGTTTACATTTGTATGTTTATCATCAAATCCATAGTATGCGCAGTGAAACAGATAATTTAGAATTACAAATTGATAGCTTGGAACAGCTATACAACGCAATTTTGCATGGCAAAATATATGAAATAAAACCAGATCTAAACAAGAGTACAGGCGATGGATTTTATCAAGAAAAACTCGCAGGACTAATCATTAACTGGAATCGGTTATGCTTACATCTCAAAAATTAATCCATCGGCGAATTATCCATGTTGTAATTATCATTATGACCGCATTTTTTGCTTATCAATTTAGCAATTGGGGAGACGCCTTATGGATTCCAATTTCAGTATTAGCTATCATTGGTCCATTTAGCCCCGGCAACTCAATCAATAAAGCTAAGCAAAGGATGCTTGGCAGTATTGGCGGACTATTACTAAGCGTAGTATTTTGGTTTTTTTTACAAAACTTCCCTAATTCTTTGCCAGTTGTAGCGGTAATTTTAATTTACTGCGTCGGTTTTTGTTTACTGCAAAAATATACCTTTTTTATTATGCTCGTATCCATTATGCTTTGCATTAACTTTGATTACATGAATTTATTTTTTAAAAATGAAATATTATTTATCACTGACCGGATTATGTGTGTCTTGACTGGAGTAATGATTTGCCTGTTTTACGAATACTTCATCTTTAGACGTAGCTATGACAATGCAACTTGTTTAATCGAAAGTGAGCGAATTGACAGCTTAATGCGATCATTGATAGAACAATCAAAAAAATATAGAGAGCGTTCAGCTGCTATTTGCGCTGTTGAGCTAGATGAATGCATTAACCCACTTATTAGAGAAATTGAGCGTTTGGAACAGCTCAAAGGAATGTTCACACACAGTTATAGCGATCAGAAAAAATCTTTGTTGCTGATCGAGTCATACCTAGAAAAGCTTAACTCATTATATGAACAACTTACATTGGAACTATACAGTTCATTGAAATAGATAACTCGTTTAAACATAAAACGGCTAACACCTATTCTCTGCGCCAAAAATAAGATGATTGCAGCTCACAACAAAAACAAGATTTTGTAGCATCAATAATTATAAGACAGTATAGTCTGCATAAAAAAGAAATCTCCTCCATTAACCAAATCTGAGCTGGGAGCAATAGCATAATCAGCCTCCCAATGAACGATTAAACCACGCGGTGCACCTTCTGGCACCCATTTGATATCAAGATCCCATTCCTGCATCGGACTTACGGTATTAAACTGCTCATATGCCAATTCAATTTTGGTATGACTATCACCTGGTATTGGGTGAAAAGTGGTTGCAGCCCGCCATGAATTACCGGCTCCCTGCTCAATTAATCCTGCACCAAGTCCTGATGTATATAGCGGATCATTAACAATTGTAAAAGTATATGGTGAAATAAAGCCGCCGCCATAAAATGAACTCTGCTGACCGTACATGCCATCATAAGATAACTCAGCTTTAAACCATTCATCATAACTATAGGCAATTTTGGCACCACCCAAATAACTATTTACACCACCGTAACCAACTAGCTCAGGAACAGTATTTGCCATGCCCCAAGTATTCTGATTTCCGACTTGAACCCCAAAGTTAAATTTGTTACTACTATTAAGATGCACTTGATAATTTGAGTCTGCATACAGAGTATTGGCATATTCAGAAAAACTGTAACCCCACAGATTCAGATTATAGTCTGCGGATGGTTTATAAATTGCACCAAAAGCTAAGCTTCCATCACTCCCATAACCATTTGGTATTACCTGCTGTAGTCCGGTAGAAGGACTACGGGTAACAAAGTTCCCATAGCTGGAATTATACATTGTGTCCTGATTAAAGCTATTTGAGCCCATTTCCTGATAGGCATTGGTACCAATCGCAGTCAGGCGCCAGTTATCCGTCATTTGATAATTAACCAGCACCCCCTGAAAAGTTCCTGAAACCAACATTGCATCATCATAAGAATTCATCCACGGCGTTTCAAGAAAAATCCAGCCACCATCAACTTGAACCTGATTGGGTAATTGATATTCCAGATAAAGCTCAGAAGGAGTAACAACTTGTTGATTTGGTAATAAAGCATAAGAAATATCACCGGACAAATAACGATAACCGGGCTGCAAAAATGGATTAACGACTTCGAGCATACCACCAAGAGCAAAGCCACCAACATGACCAGATTGCATAAATAGATTTGCACCGTAAGCATAGTTATTATTAGGCACATTAAGTACAGCCCAACTCGCTAACCCAACAGCATTATAGGTACCATTGGTAAAAAACTGCTCCCATAAGCCTTTGTTTTGAATATCACTCTCAGTAACAAAATTTCGTCCACCCGCGCTGATTTGGTTATTATATGGATTTTGAATATAATTATTTACCGAAATATAATCATCTGCTCGAGCAAAAGCAAACATACTTAACATAATAAGCACAAGCCACAAATTTTTCATAAATAACCTATAAATAATACATTTTCTTCTAATTCTCTGTACACCGGCACCACATTTAACAAGCCTAATGGCATTATTGATTAACACTTATAAGCGGCAACTATTAATCCATTTATCAAATACATAAGGTGTTCCCATTATTGAACAGCACTCGTTCATTATCTCATAAATGGTTTTATTACAAGACAAAAGAGATGCTTGTTGAAAGAAAATATTAGGCAATTCTCCCTCACCATAAATGACAGGATTTGCGACATATGGATTTATTTCTGTTGCTTTTAATATAGCCTCAATACTTATTGCTGGCGTTTTTTCAAATGATAATATGGCTAAATTCAAATAATTATGCGCATAGTCTGGATTTTCCTTCAAGGATAGCTGAACATAATAAAGAGCGTCTTCCATTACGTGACTTCTATTATTTACTTCTGCTAGAATAAGTAAAGATTGAGGTCTTAATTCTGTATCCAATAGTCTATTTGATACTTCAATGGATTTATCAAATTTATTTTGTAAAAGATAATTTTGTGCTAGAAAAAGATTCGCAAAATCTTCGGTTTCAGGATAATGTTGAAGTAAGTCATTATACAGACTTTCTGCTAAATCATATTCTTGTATAGCTGCATATTCCAGCCCAAGAAAGCTCATCAGAAAACCTCTCAAAAGTGGCGAAGATAAATTTTTATTTTCTAGTGTGTTTATCAATTCATTCCGATAACGTGCCCTTTTATTTTTAGCTCTGTTTTTGTATAAAATATCCAGATGATGATAAAACACTGCAGTATGCGCAACTTTACCATTTAGTGCGACTACAGAATCCATAATACTTGAGTGGATCTTGGAGTCATTATACTTTATTCCAGAATGATTCCGAAATACACGAATCATTCGCACAGTCGCCCAATTTCCACGTCCTACATATTGATAAGAATTTAAGGTAAAGGCATACACACACTCATCAGCTTTTCTAATTTCATCAAAAAGTAAACCACAAGACCGAGCATCTAGTCTTTCATCGGCATCAATGGATAAAATCCATGGATTTTTAGCTTTATGTAAAAAAAGATTTCTACTTTCATCTATTTGAGCCGTTGGACTGTCGAATACTATACAACCAAACGCTAAACAAATTTCTTTCGTTTTATCAACAGAACCATTGTTGACCACAATAATTTCATTAGCCACAGATTTGACACTATTTAAACACTCCAAAATAGTATCCTCTTCATTTTTAGCCAAAATATAAACAGTTAACATACCATAAGCCGATCTATAAAAAATAAGTTATAGTTTTTATCTAAGTTATTTACATATACAGAGATTGTATTACCCTAGTTTAGGTTAAAACTTTATAGGTTAAAATAAACTACTTTTGGCGTATATTCTTTCTCTCCCTCATTAATGCAACTAGCCTCTAAAAATTACCTAAATCAGTACAATATGTTATAAAAAAACAAAAAATCATTTGTGACTATGAAGAATACTAAATCCTCTCAAAAAATCTGGCATAACATACGAATTAGAACCAGCCGCAGTAACCTTCTTTAAGAAAAATTTTCTAACATTATAGATGGATAAACTAAAAATCTCAGCAATTATAATATTTTTATGAAGTGAATATCGTAGCCTAAAGTGTATAATTTTGTCCAGCAATATAGTCTTATATATAGTTAAAATGTCGCTATTTGCTGCAATCCAGTTTACTTGTAGTATTTAGTAAAGCTTATAAACCTGACTGAATTTACTCACTAAAACTAATAAATCTAGTAAAATAGGCGCTTAACTAACCATAAGCTACAGAAACATTATGAAAATCAAACGATCTACCTTAATTGCCCTAGCCTTACTAAATTTAATCGGAATAAACTCCGCCGCATTTGCGACGGAGTCAATCAAAGTTAAACAAGTCATTGTCGGACCACAAGCTGGAGATAGCAGCACTAATTTTTCAATCAAAGTAACATTTATTAACCGCAGTGATAATTTACATAATTGGCAATTTGGCTTTTATATGCCGCGCAATTTCCGCCAAACTAGTACTAGCAATCGCAAACTAAAAATGCAAGTGTGCGAAACCTCGACTAAAAACTGCAGCACTCTCAAATATCAAAAAGCAGCTTTTACCGATAATGATTTAAGTACGGTATTTACGACAATAATAGCACCGGAAACTGATTTTATTTTACACAAAGGTAAAAGTTATACAATCAGCTTATTGCATAATAGTTCACGCGGTCCACTAAACTATTCTTCACTACCGCAAAACTTATTTCTACGCACCCCAGACAAATTAATTAAGTTCGCTACCACGCCACAAAGCTATCAAATAACTAATTTTAACGCTGGCATCGCAGAATCACAAACTCAGAAACGTATCCAAGACAACTGGGATAATTCAGCACCAAATACTGAAAGTAGCTCAATTATTATTCCAACCCCCACCCAGATTATTTATAATGATGAATCAGGCAAATTTACACTGGATCAGCAATTAGCAATTCATGATTTAAGTAATAATTCATCGGCACAAACTGAGCTATGGATACAAGCATTACAGCTAGATTTAAAAATTGAAGCTAAGGTAGATAAAAAAAATGCTAAAGATGGTATCATTTTACAGATAATCCGCAAAGATCCTGATTCAAGCCCAGAAGCATACCGTTTAAAAATTACACCAACACAGATTATTGTTCAGGCGAGTAATCCCGCTGGGTTCTTCTATGCACTACAAAGTTTACGTCAACTATGGTTTAAACAAAACAGTTTGCCACTGCTAAGCATTGAAGATACCCCACGTTTTAAATATCGCGGGATTTTGCTTGATGTTGCCCGCCATTACTTTACACCCGATCAAATCAAAAATTTTATTGATATTATGGCAGCTGCCAAACTTAATACTTTACATTTGCATTTATCAGATGATGAAGCATTCAGGCTAGAATTGGCAGACTACCCAGAGCTTACAAAAACTGGTGCTAGCCGAGGACTTGGTTTACCTATTGGACCATTGTCCTGGCCGCAAAAGAATCTCTCTCAAGCCAGTGATAAATTACCAGATGCGGGCAGTACCTACTCAGGCAGCTACTCAAAAGAACAAATTCAGGATTTGATTAGCTATGCCAATTTGCACCAAATTACAATTATTCCCGAGATTGATATTCCTGGACACTCACGCGCGCTGATGAAAGCATTGCCAGATAGCTTTTATGAAGCGGGAGATAATTCTGAATATGCAGGCTATGGCAACAATAGTATTCCAGTCTGTGAATTTAATAATGATTCAGCTCTTGGACAAAAATTCACTACAAACCTAACTAATATACTTGTTCAAACAGCGCAATTATTTAATCAGCAAACTACACTTTATGCAATAAATAATGAACTAAGTATTGGTGGAGATGAAGTATTTAAAGGAACTTGGGATGATGCTCCTTCTTGTCAAACTGCACCATGGAATAAAATGACTTCATTACAAAAAGAACACTATTTCTTGGATAACCTTAATGATAATCCACCGATTAATCAACTTAAGCTCTCAGGTTGGCATGAATTTGTTCTAACTCATGCCGGACAAATTAACTCTCAACATAGCATTAAACCCAATGAAACTGGACATGTCTGGGTTTGGGGTAAACGTAGTGAGGTGCAAAGTAAAGCAGTCACATTAGCAAATAATGACTACCCTGTAGTTTTGGAATACGCTGATTATTCATATTTTGATATGACCTATACTCCACAGTTAAAAGAGCCAGGGTTTTACTGGGCAACTAAACTTGGTGATACCGATGCTAGCCTGAGCGTTGCGATTGCAGCAACTAATACGCAGCAACAAAGCAGTAAACCAGATAATATTATCGGCTTAGAAGGCGCACTCTGGACAGATGTAATACCAGATTATACGCAGCTGCAATATATGGCATTGCCTAAACTTGCAGGTTTAGCCGAGGCTAGCTGGAGTTCAGAATCTGTAACAAATATTCAAGGCAAACCTAACTGGCAATCATTAAGCCGGAGAATGGGATGCGGAGAACAAGGATTTTTAGCTTATTTAAATACTGTTTACCAAGCTAATTATCGTGGCTACCCAGATGGGATAAAAATAGAAGCACCTTTGGCATGTCAAAAATTTCATAACGAATAAGTTAACTAAAATAACAGTTGGTATCGCTAACATTATGATGATTAAAAAAGTACAGATGCTATTGATGGCATTTTATCACGACAATTCAAACTGCTTGGCTCTGGATCTTAATGACGTGGTAATTTTTGTTGGACAAAATCGCTTGGCTGAGTTAGGTGCCAGTTCAGCAGAAGAGTTGATTGGACGTAAAATGCATGATATTTTATCAGCTATGGATCGCGCTGAAGATATTGGTTATTTTGCAGATATGGAGCGCCTCAAACAAAACGCTTTAAAAGATCCATCAAGACCAGTCCTCGTTATAGTTTCTGCACCATTCGAAAATGGGCGCATCTTGCATTTTACTGAGATACGCTCAATCTGCGATGAAAATAAATCGGTAATTGGTTGTATTATTGAAGCCCGAAATTTTTCTCTTTCTAAGCATATAACACCGTGTAAAACTATAAAATTAACGCAGCGCCAAGAAGAAATAATGTTTTTATTAGCACTCGGCTTTAGCCAGAAAGAGATTGCAGAAATTTATAATGTTCAACGTGGTACCATAATTAAAAACATGGGCGTTATCTGTGATAAATTTGAGATTAAAGGAGCAGCAACAGATAAGTTAGTCAACTTAGTTTACGAACACGGCTATGGAATCCCTCCCTATCATTTATTAAAAACTGGAATCTTTGAAATTCCAGCGCCTTTCATTACAACGAATTTTTTTCGAAGCTTACTGATTAAGTCAAAATAAATGCCCTACAATTACCTATTCTAATTACTAGCAAAACCCTAAATAACAATGGCATCTGCCGCATTATTAATTGAAGAATTACTCTGTTGAATACTACATATGGCTGGCGCGATTAAACCAGTATTCAGATTTACTGAACAACTATAAACATCGTTATTTCCGGTATTATTAGCTTGTCTACTGATACTATAGACAAACGGAGTATTATCAGATATAAATGCTGTCATATAGGGGAACCAATTCGGTGGACTTGCTGGGGTTGTTAAACATGAACTAAATGTACCATTCTGGTTATTAAGTGTGCATTGATATATGTTGCCACTATCTCCATTTTTAGGAATTTCAGAAAAATACGCGTATTGAACATTGTTATATGTGTTAAATGTTGTTGTACGCGGACACCACTCACCAGAACCATTACTTGTTGCTACACAATCAAGATTGATATTATTACCCTTTGTTGTTACAGTATAGACCTGAGTTCCAGTAGTTTGGTTGTTGGTCGCTTGAGTTTGCTTGTTAGCTAAACCTTTGTTGACAAGAGAAGTTAGAATGCTTGGTGCAACAAAGATCAGCTGGCTGCTTTCTGAGGGAGAAACTGTACAATTCCACAGCTACCTCCACCACAGGCAGATAAGACTCTTACTGTCACTGCTGATAAGGCAAAATTACTTATCTCTCTCGATTTATTTTTTAACGTTTTTCCTTCCTTACATTGGATAAGATACCTCTGGATTACAGAGGCATCTTATCCATTACACATTATTAAACCTATTGTTGAACCAATGAAATTGAAATAAATATATTTTATTGTTTCACACAATATAAATGATAGCTACTATCACAGCCATTACTAGATATGTTAAGATATGCATCAGTAGAAGCATTTGCTTGTCCTCTGTTCCCAAGAAATGAACTATCATCTTTAGTCCAAGCCCCACATGTATACATACCACCATACCCAGTCCAAACAATATCTCCTACAGTACTGATTGAGTTAATTAATGAATTAAGGTCGACTAAATTCCCATCAGTTGCCTGTGCTATTTTAGTAACATTGTCTGAACGATAATAATCAACGCCACTAGTTGTAGCATTGTTGTTATATAATAGTGCCTTGTATGTTCCTGTATCAGGTTTATTGCTATCTGCATTACATTTAGCATCGGCACCAGAGAAACCACCTAAATTACCATTATAAGTTGCAGCAGTAACAAATATGCAATTATGAGTACATGGGGCAACGGCTGTTACACTAACTGTAGCATCTGAATATCCCGTGGCAGATCCGGTTACTGTTTCAGTCATACCACCAGCACTTGAACCAGCACACAATTTCAATGTTCCATCACATGTTGTGCCATTTGCAGCAACGCTACAGCTCGTTGAAGATGCAGTTGTCCCACCATAAGCAGAAGCAAAGTAATAACCAGTTGCTGAAGCCGATGGAATCGTAAAATTAACCGTAGTCGCACCTGTCGCTGCTGGTGATAGTGTGGCGGTTACCGTTGTACAACTATTTGCCGTATCTACTCCAGGTTGAGGTGCGTTATTTGCTACAGACAAGGTTAATGTTGGTGGCTGCTGCACACAGTATAAATGTTGTGGCTTATTACATGCATCGCTACCTCCTTGCCACCATATATTATTAGTATAATCAGAGTAACCTATATCTCCATATACAGAACCATTATTGACTGACCAGTTGGTACAATTTGTTGTTCCATTCTCACCAGTCCAAACCTCTGTTGAAGTTGAATTTATTGCAGCACTGATCGTATTCCCGCCAACTAAATTACCACCCGTAGCCGTAGCTATAGTTGCACCAGCCACATTTCTATAAACTAACCCACTAATAGTAGCATTATTCCCTTCTAACAGTGCTTTCCACACAGTACCTGTAGGAACTGTCAAAGCATTTTTTGCAGTATCAGAATTACATTTAGCGTCAGCACCGCTTAAACCACCAAGAGCCCCATCCCATGAACCACTAGTTACAAAAATATACATTGGTGGAGGTACAACATTAAAGCTGCCACTACTAGATGGTGTAGGTGTAACCGCCCCACCCTGTGGTGTATAAGTAATACTCTGATTAGTCGCTGCTCCTCCACTTGCTATCTTGATTGAACAGCTTGTTGCTGGTGAAGTTATTGTACATGTTTGTGGAGTATATACACTCATCGCCGGACTTCCAGGGGTGCCAGCCAAGGTTACCCCATAAGTGAAGCTCTGACCACTATAACCACCTGTTAACGTGTAAACCACATAGAAATCTGTATTTTCCGCCGGATTCGTTATCGTCGGAGCTCCAGTACTGCTGCTACTCATCACCGCTGTTACCGCTGGTGTCTGGTATACATTCACACTGGTTGAACTGTTTGATGCCTGCTGACTAGCCCCGCCTGGATTTGCCTGATCCGTCCAATATGCCGTCATCACATTCTGATTAAAGTTATTTGCTGCTACTGTATTGCTATTAATCGTAAATTCTACTGTACACGTTCCACCGCTATTATTTAGCGGCGTTCCAGTTGCAGTAGCGCAGCTACCCCCTGTCCTACTCCAACCGCCTGGTAAACTTGAATTAGTCACGTAGAAGTTAGTCGCTGGCTGACTGCCAGTATTAGTATACGTATAAGTTAATGTCCCTGAGCTACCCTGCTCTATCTGATATGGTGCTGAATTATTCGCAAAGCCACTGGCTGTTGGTCCAGACACGGCTATTGCTGCTGATGTAGCTGTCTGCACCGTACCACTAGTTGCCTGCGTTGCACTTGGGTTACCTGTAGCACCACCAGATGACCAAGAGTAAGCTACTGTCGTTGTATTATTCTCTGTCCCAGCTGCTGTTGAAGATGGAATTGGTCCAAACTGGATACCGTAATAACAAATACTTCCTGCTGCTAACGCGCCGGACCCAGTTATATTACACACTGGCGTTAATGGTGATCCTGTTGTTGTAATAGTAAATAGACCATTGCTATTGGTGAATGCCAGACTCGTTGCATCTACTGCTCCTGTATTCTGAAGCTCAAAATATCGTATGGATGTTGCATCATTATTATTTAATACACTCCCAAAAGTATTTGTCGTGTCTGCTGTACTTGCTAAATTAGCACTTGATTGTGCTACGTTGGTATTAAATGTCTGCTGCGGTGTATTCGCTGCTGTACCACCATTATAAGTATAGGCAATATCCATCGTTGCTGTGTGATTACCTGCACTTGTATTCGGACTAGTGTACATTACTGTTACTGTACATTCTTCATTTGGTAATAGCGTTGTAGTTACCATTCCACTGCCATCAACTGTACACGCCGGTGTTGGAGATGGGCTTGGTCCTGCTGCTACACTAAAAGCACTACTTGGATTAAATGTAAAGGTCATTCCCGTTTCATTTGTATTTCCAGTATTCTTTAAGGTTACTATTCTTGTCGCCGTCGGATTTGCTGTCGTCACATTAAAGTCATTCGGCGTAAATGTTGTTGTTAATGCCGCTGTTAAAGGTGGTGGTCCTGGGGTCGGCGTTGGAGTTGGTGTCGGACTTGGCGCTGGGGTTGGATAGACATTCTCATCAACCTTACCAGTAGTAGTTGTTTCACCCTTACTATTGTTATAGGTTAATGCTATACTTCCGTTGGTCGCTGATACCGAAGTATCTTTCAATTTTAACGTCGCTGTTGATTTGCCATTTCCGCCTATCGCTGATGGAGTGAAGATTACTTCCACATTTGGATTACTTGCTATCAGTTTCTCTAGCTGCGCTTGCGCATCTCCGTTATTATAAAACGTTATTATCTGTTCCGGATTTGTTGCTGTTAGGTACACTGCCTCTGGAAATAGATTTACTATCCCCTCATTAGTAGTTGTACTTAGATTATAATTTACTGTACCGGTCTGAACATTGCTTACCGTTCCAGTTGATGATACTTCCTGACTCTGGATCTTAATTACCTGACTGGCATTTGTTCCGCTTGGCGCTGGTAGCAATATTGCAAAAGTACTTCCCTGACTTAAATTAGTTAGCCCTGCTCCAAGATTACCACTAATTGATTGCTGATTTGGCAGTACATTATTATCCCCATCTACCAGTACGATATTATTAAAACTTCCCGCATTTGATGAAGTTACCGCGCCACTTACCACCACATATGGCGTTCCAGCTATTACTACTGAATAGTAGTATATCGGTATACCATCTACTCCAGATACCGTTGTATACGGGGTCTGTTCTATTCCGATCACCGTACTTGGCGTAACATCTGCTTGTGTAATACCTTTTAACAGACGATTTAATATACTGCCATCATCCTGATTTCCATTCATCACAAAACTACCTGCTATTGTTCCTGCCGGTACATTTACCTTAAATATACATTCTCCATGGGCTGGAATTACCCTGCAATTCGCAGCACTATTTTGATCTATCGTGATCTTCCCGCCACCACCGATTGGTTCGGTTACACTGTACACCAGATTATTTAAACTCTGATCGCCATTATTCATTGCCACTATATAGCCCTGACCTACCAATGTCGGTAGCGATGGTACTATATTGGGTGCTGTAAAGGTTAACTTAGATAAGTCTCCCGTATTACTATTGCCTCCATTATTATTGTTACATGTAGTACATTGTCCGCCGCTGCTGCAGGCGGTTAGTACCGCTGCCGTTATTCCAGCCAGTGCCAGATTTTTATAGTTTGTTGATTTCATGATTAACCCTA
>CAYIZV010000061.1:0-15416 GCA_964367915.1 uncultured Neisseria sp. | reverse complement strand
TTCATAAAAACTGTCAGTTAAATAGTGAGTGTCAGATGTAGTCTAAACTTCTACAAATGAGAACACATTAACTGCTTCAGCTATTTTATTTACTATTTTAAATGATTTGAATTGATTCTCATTTAAAGTGGGTATCCTAAAGTATAGCTCTCTTTCTGTTTCAATTAATATATCTGCAAATGTCCAATAGAAAGCCGCCCATGCATCTCTTATTTCTTCAGTTACGATATCTCCAAGAATATTATCAATTGCAGCTAAAAGTGTTGTTCCCACAGTTATGTATTGTTCAGGGGTCACTCCAATACTACAATGTTTATGCGCAATTTGTCTAATCATATCTTGAATTGCATTTAAATTGCTATAATTCATAGCAAAAGCAGCAATCGAGTTTGCTAATGATTTAGATTGCAATCCTGTCTTTTGATTCGTTGAGTTAAATACATTTTTCAATGCCGGATTTTCATCTAGTAAAATTTGATAAAATTTGTCAATTATTTTTGATAGGTTTTCTGCGACTAATGGCAATGTGTTCTGCACAATCGCCTCTTGTTTAGAGTTCATCATATTAGTATTTCCTTTTTATGAATTATTATAGCCTGTAGATTAATTATTTAATACCTGTTAATAGAGCAAAAGCACATTGTTTAAATTAAAAATATGTGATAGCTTTATACTGAACTGCGTTATTATAATTAAACTTGCATTTAAAATGCAAGTTTAATTTTGCTTATCAATGAAAGAATCTAAACAATCAAAGCACATTTAAACCTGTACTAATATACTATTATAAATATGAAAACAAGCACACCAACAATTCAAAACGTCTAAAAATAAATTAGACAAATTATTAGCTACTTTGAGACCAAAAGAACTAGAGAATAAAGCGATAGATTAGCTTGTGGCCAAAACAAAGATTGGAGACGTAATAAGAACTTTAGAACATAACAGCGAACTACTTAATTGCAAATTTGGCTTATTCAACACTGCTTGCAATTTTTATTCTATTAAATGGTGCAACAGGCAAGCTTTATCAACATCTTAGGCAATATACACTTAAAGAATTAAACCCATAAATTACAAACACTTTAAAGGCATTAAATGATGCATTTAAAAAAGGCGGTAAAATTACCGCCTCAAAATTAAACTACAATGTTAATCAGCTTGTTTGGTACCACCACCATTTTTTTGATTGCTTGACCTTCGATAAATTTCTGTACATTGGCATTTTCCTTTGCCATTGTTTCAATTTCATCTTTTGTCAAAGATTTAGCAACCATTATTTTACCGCGAAGCTTACCATTAACCTGAATCACCATTTCGACTTCGTCGACATCCAGCGCACTTTCATCAACCACAAGCCATGCTTGTTCTAAAAGCTCGTTCTCTGGGCGAAGTTCATTCCATAGTGTGTCACACACGTGAGGAATTATTGGAGATAGCATAATTACTACTGCTTCTAAAACTTCTTGACTTAATGCACGACCATTTTCACCAGTAAAAGCGACTTTAGAGTAAGAATTTAGCAATTCCATAATTGCCGCGATCGCAGTATTAAACTGTTTACGAACTCCCATGTCATTGGTAACTTTAGCAATAGTTTGGTGTAACTGGGTACGAAGTTTTTTCTGTTCAGCAGTCAATTCACCAGATTTGTAAGGTGCAACGATTCCATATTGCTGATGCTCAAATACCATGCGCCACAAGCGACGAATAAAGCGATTGGAACCTTCGACACCGCTTTCTGTCCATTCCAGAGTTAATTCTGGCGGAGCCGCAAACATAATAAACAAACGGGCAGTATCCGCACCAAAGCGATTGATAATCGGATCAGGATCAATTCCATTATTTTTGGATTTAGACATTTTCTCAATGCCACCGTATTCAACTTCGCGTCCATCACCCTTATAGGTCGCACGAAGTAAGTTACCTTTGGCATCTTTAACCACATCAATATCCATTGGGCTATACCAATCTTTGGAGCCATTTGGGTTCTGACGATAGAAAGTTTCAGCCAGTACCATACCCTGTGTCAAAAGGTTTTTGAACGGTTCATCACCATTTACCAAGCCTAAATCACGCAATGCTTTATAGAAGAAACGCGCATACAATAAATGTAAAATTGCATGTTCAATTCCTCCGACATATTGATCAACTGGTGCCCAGTATTTCACCCGCTCATCAAGCATCTGCTCTTGATTATCCGCACAAGTGTAACGCAAGAAATACCAGCTCGAATCAACAAAAGTATCCATCGTGTCAGTTTCACGGCGCGCATCAGCACCACACTCAGGACAACGACAATTGACAAAATCAGGGTTTTTAGCCAGCGGATTACCACTACCATCCGGAATTAAATCCTCTGGTAAACGTACTGGTAAATCAGCTTCGGGCACAGCCACATCACCACAATGTTCACAATGAATAATTGGAATTGGACAACCCCAGTAGCGTTGACGCGAAATACCCCAATCACGTAAGCGATAGTTCACTTTAACCTGCCCGATGTTACGACTGGTAAATTCTTCTTCAATCGCAGCAAAAACTTGCTCAAAATTCATGCCATCGAATTTACCTGAATTTACCAAAACACCATAATCGGTATAAGCTTGAACTTCAGGGTTATAATTAGGATCTTCGCTCTGTGGCTTAATCACAATTTTTTTCGGTAAATTATATTTGCTGGCAAATTCAAAATCACGCTCATCATGTGCCGGAACTGCCATTACCGCACCAGTACCATAATTCATTAACACATAATTAGCTACCCAAACCGGAAGTTTTTCACCGTTTAGAGGATTAGTCACATAAAGACCGCTAAACATCCCAACTTTTTCCGCTGTTGCCAGTTCAGCTTCAGATACACCACCAGCTTTGCATTCATACATAAATTTGGCTAGGGCTGCATTATGATTAGCCGCTTCTTCTGCGAGTGGATGTTCTGCAGAGATTGCAACATAAGTCACCCCCATCAAAGTATCCGGTCGTGTGGTAAATACTGTCAGACCATCAAAGCCATCGCAACCAGCGAACTCAACTTCCATACCACGTGATTTGCCAATCCAGTTGCGTTGCATCACCTTAACCTGATCTGGCCATCCACCCAACTGATCCAAGTCCGCCAAAAGCTGCTCGGCATATTTGGTAATTGCAAAATAATACATCGGAATTTCTTTTTTGATAACCGTTGCACCACTACGCCAACCTCGCCCATCGATCACCTGCTCATTTGCCAGCACCGTTTGATCAACCGGATCCCAGTTTACCGTACCATTTTTACGATAAATAATCCCACTTTTATATAGTTGAGTAAAAAACCATTGCTGATGACGATAGTAGTCTGGACTACAAGTTGCCAGTTCACGCGCCCAGTCTATACTTAAACCCATATTTTCAAGCTGAGCTTTCATATTGGCAATATTTTGATAAGTCCACTCAGCAGGCGCAACTTTTGATTTCATTGCTGCATTTTCTGCTGGTAAACCAAAAGCATCCCAACCAATCGGGTGTACTACATTATAACCATTCATTTTATAAAAACGTGCCAACACATCAGTAATCGTGTAATTTCGCACATGCCCCATATGCAGTTTACCTGATGGGTAAGGTAACATTGACATACAATACATTTTAGGCTTTGGTGAGGATTCATTCACCTCAAAGATTTTAGAGTCACGCCACTTGCTTTGGGCTTTTTTTTCAATATTATTATGAACGTAATTTTCTTGCATTATTAAGCTTTCCGTTGAATTTTAAATTTTTTAATCGTGTATTTTACCATAAAATCAGATGCTAATTAATTGGTACATGAGCATAATGAACCCCCATTGGTACAATTTGCACTCGTACCAAGGACTGTGTTAGCATCTTGGTCAAAACATACGCAGCCATTATTTGCAACTTGAGTACCACAAATAGGAGTGGCAATCAAAATATATTTATTGTCATTACCTGCACTATAACCGCCCGAGGTAAAACCTATTCGATATAATGCAGTTCCGCTTTCTGGTGATACAATGTATGGCAATGTCGGCCAAGCACTGCCAGTTGTGTATTTACCATTGATGCTATACCATTTCTCCATAAACTGTCCATCTTTGTGAATGGTTGCTGCTGCAGCTTTCATATAGGATTTTTGGATATAATTTTGATAGCTGGGAATTGCCACTGCTGCCAAGACTGCTATCATTGCAACTACAATCATTAGCTCAATCATGGTAAACCCATTTTGAGCTTTAGACCTATAAAAAACCTTCATCTTAATATCCATTATTAATCAACAATCGGGTGATGCTCCAGCACCGCCGCAATTCATATTTATACATGAGCTAGAATTGACGCCAGAGCAATGCCCGAAAGAACAATAGGTTGTCACACCATCACAGTACCCTGAGCAATCACGTAATACAATTGAGCCTTCACAATGTGCAGAGCAAGTATAATAAACTCCCACTGGGCAACCGTTTGGGTATTGAGCAGGCGGATAATGTTCCTCGTCACATAATGGATAACCACCATAGTTACTAGCAAATTTACCAGTTGAGTACATTACGTCATAACAATTCTCATGCGGCATAGTCAAAGCTACCGTCGTAGTAATGCCACAATTAGCATCTGATGCGGGCCAAGTGATATTGCCCTGACGGTCAATACAAATATTCCCATCACCACCTTGAATATTACCTTGCGGAGTTGCCAAAATCGCATAGTTCTGAGCATTCGGAGTAGAAGGTACCAGACTCAGCGTGTAAACAGTCCCTGAACTACCGCTGACGCTTTCTGCAAATAAGCTCGGCCATGCACCACTTCCGTTAGTATAGCGTCCATTTTGCGCATAATACTGCTCCATTTTACTAGCTGCCGCAGTTAATGAATGTTCGGCAAATTGTCTGTTTTCACGCACAATATAACTCTGATAACTTACTATGGCGATGGTAGCAAGTACCGCAACTATTACAACCGCGATAAGCAATTCAATAAGAGTAAACCCTTGGTGTCTATTTTGGTAATGACTTGCTTTTCTAGGTGTCATTTTTAAATCCTTAAATCTAATACAACCAACGAACTGATAATGGAATTATATCCGAGGAACTTACTGTCGCACCGTTACGAGTAGTTATTACAAGGTACTCCTGCAATGTAACCCGAGTATTACCATTTTTACCAAATGCACGAACAGTTATTCGATACAATCGACCGGATGATAACGCGTTGGTTCCATTTTTATAAATTTGTAACAATGCACCGTTTGCTTGAGTAATACTACCACCTTCTTGCCCTGCCCCTGCAACATTATTATTGGCAAGATTGGAACGTCCAATAAAATTGGGATTGAGCATCTCCATAATATAGCGTGGCTGAATACATAGCGATGCGTCACCAGTATTATATAAATTCGTAAAGCTACTAAGTTTATCATTTAGCATTGGCTGATATCCAGACTTCGCAGTATAACTATTGCATGGGGCTACAGAATTTAAACTTGTAGATTCCCAAGGTTGCCAAGCTTGTCCAGAGCCACTATAACACCACCCTGAACTCTCACATGTGTTATTTACGGTAACAACATGAGACTCTTCATAAATACGTGCTGCAAAATCTTTATTTTCCATATTATGTGCATAATCGAATGTTCTAACAGTAAATTCAGCATCTAATAATGCCATTTGAGCATAATTTTGTGCCATCAGGTAATCGGCGTTGTTTGCCGCAGACTTCTGTTGGGTAACGACCACTTGATTTAAGCCAGCCACTAATAGCACCATCATGGCTAGAGCCAAAAGGGTCATCGCCAATGCAGTACCACCAGCAAATTTTTTATTAGTTTTCATCGCCATGCCACACTATCTGATTCAGTTTGCGTTAACTTTGCCATATTACTATCTACCGCTTGTGTCGAACTACCTGAAACACCTATAGTCACTGCACTTACTTGCCCAAAATAATCAAAACCGCTGCCAGTCATTGCAGAAGTAGGAAGATAGCGATAACGACTGGCGGTACTTGGATAATTGTTAATATTCGCTGAAATCATATTAACCTTATACATGAAATTAATACTAGTTACCAAATTTGAAACAAGCTTAGCCGCACTAAGACTACCATTTGCTTGCAAGGTTTTAACGTAGAGACCCTTCACTCCAGATTTAGTTGCAACAAAATAGTAACGGGTATAAAAATTAACTAACTGCATAGATGACGCATCAGGATCATATGACACACTTCCGATTGCGGATTCAACCGCTACGGTCGGAGGAGAACCAGGACAGCCCAAAGTTAATGGAGAGGCGAGGGTTGAACCTGATGATAGCTTTAGCAAATAAGCATGGTTTGCACTTGCCAACATATAACGTGAAGCGGATAAATCAAGCCCTTGATCAACAAAGCTGAGATCATCTAGGTAACTATTCGCAGGTGCAGTAACACAGCCTTGCTTGATTGTGGCTGTAGATACATATGCAACCTTATCCCCGCCATATTGTAGTCGTAAAATATCACTGCCTGCAACCAAAGTAAGACCAGAATCAAGATTATCCACTAAAGAAGTAAAGCTGGATGCGCTTCTTATCCCAACTGTAGAAGTATCAAAATCACACCACTCTGAGATATTACAATTATTTGTCGTGGAACTCTCCATATATGAAGTAGTATTTGATTGGTCATGAAAACTAAAGCTACCAAAAACCCCCGCATTTTGCACATCACGTTTAATCAAACCTAAGCTCATGCGAAGGTTTTGATTAAGCTCCAGTTGATTGGTATTAAATAAAAAGTTACCATTAAGTGACGAAAATGAATCAATTATCACCGTAATTAAGGCAGCACTCATTGCCATGGCTACCATTAACTCAACTATATTAAATCCAAGAGCTTTTTTCATCGCTGTGGTACTTTTAACATAACATAATTATTATTACCTAGTCCTGACTCAGCATCTATATTATGCGCAGTCCAGACAATTTTGACTACCAAACTACCGCTGCTGCAATTTGGTGAGGTAGTAGTTGGAACTCCCATAGCGCTATCTGCACAAACAATAGCATAAATATTACTCACGGGTAAATTCATGTTTGCTAAACTTTGCTTCCACTTGTAAAGTGTCCATTTTGCATATTCCTTATCAGTACAGTTAGCAGCTTGACAATCTGGTGATGCAACAGGAACATCATCAACATACGCAGCCTCTTTATAGCAACTAGCATTGCTACAATTCGCTGCATCATAGCCAGCAATCACACTATTACTTGCAGTTGCAGCAGTGTAATTAAGATGACTCACCATTTGATTTACCATGCTACTAGCGGTCTGTGTCATCATTTGTTTAACTAAGGTTTGCTGTGAAGTAGCTAATGCACTTAACTGCAAGCGATAGATACCTGCCCCAAGGCTTGCTATGACTGCTACTGCTATCATTACTTCCAAGATGGAAAACCCGCGGTATTTCAGCATAACGCGGTACTCCCATTATTCTGCCCTGTATAACTTTGGACACAAAAATAGCCGTAGTTATTTAACAATAGAGTAACGCTTTGGGTTTGACCAAATTTACTTTGGCTGATAGTAAATGTCCATGCTTCATTACTACTCGCATCAGTGATTAAACCAGTAGGTAACACCGTTAATCGATTTATTGCTGTTCCACCAGACGAGGTAACTGCACTAACCGTTGCACCACCATCAAAGCGCAACGCTTTCAATCTCTCTGCGCTATTATAGCTACCATTTGAATTTAAATCTGCATAAGTCAAAATACCTTCTGACCATGAGTTGCCACTAGCACAGTCATTTAAATAAGAATTAGTTCCGTTATTAGTATCGTATTCTGCAGCGCAAATTATCAATGAAGTACCACTACCACGCACGGCTTCTTCCTGTGCAAACTTAACTAAGGCTTTAAGTTGTAAAACAGTAACATCTTGATTATGCACAAGGACTGAGCTATAGACCATTGGCAACGCTGACGCAACTAAAACCCCAATAATCGACAAGGTAACTACCATTTCGTAGATGGTATAGCCAAGAGATTTACTCTTGGTAGTATACTCAAACTGATTCGAAATACTAGTAGGCGATTTACGACGAAGCCTACTAGTCGTAGGTGAGGAATAAATCAACGACCTAGGATGATGAATCTGATTGAGTATGGATAAGCGTAAAGGATTGGTATTCATGGTTTAAGCAACAAAAAATGGAGGTATACAATATACCTCCATTTTAACATAGCCTAAAGAGCAGTTATTACTTAACTTCAACTTTATGTTTAGCTTTGATACCATCAAAGAAAGCTTTAGTTCTTTCCATTTGGATTTGTTGTTTGATTTGATCTTTCATTTTATCGTAAGCAGGGAATGCAGTACCACCAGATTTAACATCATTTAATTTGATAATATGGTAACCAAATTGTGATTTAACTGGAGTAGTAGTGTATTGACCTTTTTTCAAAGTTTTAATTGCTGCTGTAAATTCAGGAACATAATTAGAACCATCAGACCAACCTAATTCGCCACCATTAGTTTTTGAACCTGGATCAATTGAGTATTTTTTAGCTAGATCAGCAAATTTAGCACCTTTTTTCAATTGAGCTTCGATATCATTAGCTGTTTTTTGGTCTTTAACTAAGATATGAGAAACATCATATTGTTGTTGTTTAGCTGCATCAGCTTTCATTTGGTCATATTTAGCTTTTACTTGAGCATCAGTAATTGGTTGTGCATTAGCTTTTTCTTGCATAATTTGAGCATAAATCATTGGTTTGATTTCGTTCAATTTAGCTTGGTAAGCAGCGCTTTTATCTAAACCTTGAGCATTACCATCAGCCAAAATCGCTTGTTGCATACCAATGGAATTTAACATTTCTTGTTTGAACTGAGGATTGCTTAATTGTTGTGCAGCCATTGGATTTTTTTTCAATTGAGCCATCGCTTGATCAATAACTGCTTGACTAACTGGTTTACCGTCTACAAATACTGTTTCAGCCTGAGCAACCGCAACAAAAGCACTAGAAACCATCAAAATACGTAAAAAGTTTTTCATAGAAATCCTTAACGAAAACATTTAAATTAAAAAGAGTAAGTATAAATTTGTAGTATTATACAACAAAAAAACCCAAGAGGCAAATTTTTTTATAAAACATAATGCGACAAGTCTTCTGATGCCGCAGTTTCACCAAGCACATCAACCACATAACCGCCATCAATCATCACATCAGTTTGTGTACCATGATCAAATAAGAGCTCTGCCAACAAGCGTTCGACTACAGTATACAAACGTCTAGCACCAATATTTTCAGTTTTTTCATTGACATTGAAGGCAATTTCTGCCATCTTAGCAATACCACTTTCAGAAAACTCAATTTTAACCCCCTCAGTTGCCAGTAGCGCTTGATACTGCTGAGTTAAACTTGCATCCGTTTCTGTCAAAATTCGTTTAAAATCATCAACGGTTAGAGATTGTAACTCTACACGGATCGGAAAACGCCCTTGCAACTCAGGAAGTAGATCAGATGGTTTAGCCACGTGAAAAGCGCCTGATGCTACAAACAAGATATGTTCGGTTTTTACCATCCCATATTTGGTAGTAACAGTGGTTCCCTCAACCAAAGGCAACAAATCACGTTGCACTCCAGAGCGGGAGACTTCTGCAGACCCTTGTCCACCTTTAATCGCAACTTTATCAATTTCATCAATAAAAACAATACCATTTTCTTCGACATTTTGCAATGCATTCTGTCTTAGTTCATCTTCATTAACTAATTTGCCAGCCTCTTCATCCAAAACCACCTTGTAAGCATCAACAACTTTCAGTTTACGCTTACGTTTTTTACCCTCACCGGCACCATCAAACATTCCCTGTAATTGATTGGTTAACTCTTCCATCCCCGGAGGTCCCATTAAGACTGCTTGAGTTTTGGGCTGAGTTACCTCAACTTCGATTTCTTTATCATCAAGCTTACCATTACGAAGCATTTCTCTAAAGCGCTCACGCGTTGAATTAGTTTTATCTTCAGCATCGCTTTCACTCACTGATTCACCAAAGGTATCACGTGCTGGCGGTAACAAAACATCCAAGATGCGATTTTCAGCAGCAAGTTTGGCTTTATCACGATTTTGAGCACGCTCATATTCACGGGCATCTTTGACTGCAACTTCAACCAAATCACGGATGATTGAATCAACATCTTTACCAACATAACCCACCTCGGTGAATTTAGTTGCCTCTACTTTGATAAATGGAGCATTGGCAAGTTTTGCCAAACGGCGGGCAATCTCAGTCTTACCAACTCCAGTTGGACCAATCATTAAAATATTTTTAGGGGTAATTTCGCTGCGTAATGGTTCGGCAACTTTTTGGCGACGGATGCGATTTCGTAATGCAATCGCAACTGCTTTTTTGGCATCATTCTGACCGATAATATGTTTATCCAGTTCAGTAACTATTTCACGTGGAGTTAAATTCATAAGATTACCTTAATTATAAAATAAATGAGATTTAACCGATACATGGGGGTAATACGGAGAATTTCAAGCCTTAATTATAAAAGTAAATTCCCCGAGCTTAATTGTACTGGGGAATTTTAAGTTTAAATAAAAACGCAGCAGCGATCATATCAGGGGTAGCATAAGAGGCAGCGCCACCAGCAGAAGTTGAAGCTAGTACACCAATAACTAATTTATTTGCGGGAACTCCGCTAAAGTTAGGAATTGTAGTAGTACCCCAAGTAGTTGGAAACATACCAACAACCTGATTCATCCAGTTAACATAACCGTTTACGATGTAATCTGCAGACGCTCCGCTTGGATTGTAACCATTACCACCATACCAAATTATTAGTAAACGTTCGGCTTGCTCGATTAATTGCAAAACTGCTTTTTGCCGTTGCATTATCAAAAGTATTACCCGTTGAATTAATTTCACCTTGAAAAGTAATCGTTTGACCAGCAAGATTTTGATCATCCTTACATGTGTTCATTATATCTACTGTACCGCTTACATACCACCTCGATGCTCCAGAGAAATTTAATTTCATGCCAAATAACTATTGCTACTAAATAAATTTTGTGAGTTTTTAGCACTAATCGCTGCACCAGTTAAGTTTTTTGTCCGCCACCAGTAGCGCTCTATTACTTCAGCTTCCACAGGCTGCTAGTAGAAGGCTGCTTCCGACAGGAATCGATACTGCCAGAATATTTAATTTGTGCTGCTTTCTAATTTTTATTCCTATAAAATATTTAATAACTATCTAATCAAAATTTATTCCATGAATAGCCTGTAAATTTACAAGCCATTCATTTTTATTGTTGAATACCAAAAAGTTGCTCTTTATGATAAAACTTATTTACTTACAACTATAGATTGACCAAGCTAGTGTCCAATGACTACCACTCCCTGGTGCATAAGCCCATGAACTGCCAGCACCGCTATTACACCATCCTGGTACAGTGCATTTATATAGCGTAGAATCAGAAGAATTAGCTCTGACAATGGAATCAGTAGTATAATTGGTGACCGCGCTTAAATAAACTGGCGCTTTAGTTGGACATGCATTTCCTGTTCCACCACCTCCACTACCACCGCCAGCATTGTCAAGCTGATTAAGAGTTACTTTAGTGAAATCAGATCCTGTAATGGCTTCTAAGTTAGCAATCGCTTTATTTAAGACTAGAAATATGTAATAGCGTTGTGCACTATCGCTTAAATCATAAACATAGCGAGGTGATACTTTAGTTTGAGTCAGCGCGCTATTGTATGCATCAATCGCTTGTTTTGCGGTAAAGTATGTGTAGCTTTCCTGAGAATTTACATATGCCAAGGTCTGCATTACATTTGAGAAAATGTTACCTAGACTAGTCATATTGACAGCCAAATGGTTATTGGGGTCAATACCTTGTGCATTGCCATAAATTTCATCCAAGTAGAATCGTGCCTGATAAGGATAATTATTATAACTGCTACCAGCTGAATTAGCATAGTTATTATAAGTGCTATTAAAACTGTTTACATCAGATGCACATTGACCAAAAGCATTGGTAACTAGCCCTGCCATTATGTAACCCGCATTATAAGCATAGCCCAACGCTACATCTAAAGGAGCACTTGTAACACTTTGTAAATTCGTTAGGCACTTTTCAATTGTTGGTGCAGGAGCTGAAGTATATGGAGTATTTGCCAACTTAATCAACGTTCTTAAATCATTGTAATGCCAAAATGCAACCAACATAGGTCCATAATACTTATTATTGAACGATGCTGGTGTTGGCGCCGATACTTGTGCTGGAGCAGTAGCCAAAGTAAAGCCAATATTTTTTTGCAAAGCAATATAATTAATAAGGGCATATCCTTGGTTTACGTTACCTCCAACCTGATCCCACGCATAGCTATTAATTTGGTATGGCCCACCCTGACCTGCAGCCATTACTCCTGCATTTTGATTCGTACCGACTAATGAAATCGGTGAAATTAAGTTTGTATTACTTTCATATGCAGCGGTGTCTAGATTCTCTTGTAATAATTGAGCTAAAACCATTCCATGCATATAATCAGTGTTATATCCCATATTAGGATAAGTCTTATCAATTAAATAAACCTGCATTGATCCAGCTATAATGTTGGATAAAATTAAATCAGTATATCTATCCCCAGATAAATTTAAATCATCACCATTACCAATTTTTAGTCCTGCGCTAGAACTAAGCGGTACACTAGGAAGATGATAGAATACGTCCCCCGAAGATACTACTACACCTGTTGGAATGGGTGGAGTTGTTGGAACCGGAGTTGGTTGAGGCTGCGGAGAAGGTGTTGGTGACGGAGTAGGCGTAGGGCTTGGCTCAGGAGTCGGCAAAGTACCAATTGTTGTTACGAATGAATTAGCATCTGGGGCACTTGCAGTCCCTGCTACACCACCAAAACTCACAGTTGCAACACCCCCTGCTTCTATAGTTGGGCCTCCCATAATTGTAGCTACAACACTATTATTTAGATAGCTAAAACTTACTGCATTTCCGGCACTATATGGGTTGATTGTGTTTAAATTAAAACCACTTCCATTCATCGCCTGTTTAGCATTTGAAATGCTAATTACTGTACCTACCAATGACTGAGCGGTTGAACAGGTATTCTTTAATGTTGCCGTAGTTGTAATCCACCATTGTGAACCAGTTGTTGCACTCGCCGCATTCGTAAGTGTAAAGCATGATGTTTGACTAGCTTGTGAACCTACATTTGCACTGTTCATTTGTTTATTTGATGAACCTGAGCCACTAGTACAAGAAATGATGGAAATTAACATTAAGCTTAGTGAAATTGGTTTAAAGCTTGTTGATAATGAAATTTTAGTTTTCATAAGAAATTGTTCCTTTTAAAGTTACTTCCAAAATACTGCTGCTGCAACCATAAACATTCGGCGCTAGATAAACTCCAGCTGTGATAGACTTTACTGGAATATTAAATTTATGTTTCATTTGATTTTTCTCTCTAATTTCATTTTATTATCATACACAAAAAATAAACGCACCTTTACTCTTAAGGAGTAATGAATTGTATCAAAAGGAAAATTTACACCATATCGACAATTTTGTACAATCGTCATAAATTTATACTTAATTGACCAGTATAATTAATAACTACGTTAACTAACATCGTTACAACAGCCATGATTCGTTGCTTTTAGCAACATAAATTCCTAGAAATGAAAAAAGAGCAGCTAATAGCTGCTCTTTTTTAGATTTAGTTACTGACTATGAGTTATTTATTTAACTCGGTTTTCATCGCATTGATTAATGACATATTTATATCATCAACAGCATCACCATCAATTTCCCAAACCATCACTCCGCCGTAACCATTGGCTTTTACTTTCTGAGTTTTGAAAGTTGCAGTTGCAACATTATCATAAGTCAGGAAGATATTTCCTTGCGGCGTAGCTCCGTATGCCCATGGTTCTTGAGCTTGAGAACTTAACTGATTAAACACAGCACTACCTTGGTTAACAAAAGTCAAAGCAGCAATAGTCGAACCATTGTTGTTACATGCCGCTGAGTTGATAATACAGTTATACAAGAATACACCAGTTGCACCAGAACTTGCATCATCATTATCACCACCAGGAACACCAGTCACAGTTTGGTATAAACCATAATTATTCAAGCTAGCTACTTTCATCGAACGACCGTAAGCAGGAACTCCCAATACAAGCTTGCTAGACGGAACACCATAACCAACATACGCATTCATTGCATCCTGAATATCATATTTAGTTGCTGCATGCGGACTATTTGCTTCCATACCCCAAGGAGCTTGGAAATCACTGATCGCATCAAAAGCACCGTGCATATCATAAGCCATTACATTGATATTATCTACTAGACCCGCAATAGTTTTCCATGCGCCAGGTACTGCTGTTTCTGTTGCTTGGATTTTATCCAAACCAGCTACTACAGCGATAGTCAAACGATATTTTTTACCATCTTCTTGACTTGCAATATTTAATGCGTTACGCAAGGAAGTATAAAGTTTAATTTGTGCAGCAGCAGGAGCCACTGTATAATCAGACCACCATTCCCAGTCAATATCAATACCATCATAACCAGCAGCACGCATTGCAGCTACCGATTGTTTAGTAAAGTTAGCAATTGCGGCATCGGAAGAAGTTAACGTTGCAAACATTGGAGCAGTAGTAGCACCAGCATTTGTCCAGCCACCGAATGAAAGCGTTGCATGCATATATGGATACTGTAACATTGCTTTAGACAAAGTTGGCATTTCATTTTGGTCAGCCCAAGCATCTAATGATTTAACATCACCAGTTGCTGGATTAAAGCCAATGAATGCATATAAAACTTCATTCATATTTGCAAATGGTACTTTGCTTAACGGGAATTTCTTACCGTAACGCGCCCAATCAGGATAGTAACCAGAAATAATTTTGCCATTTCCTGGATCTTTACAGCTAGTTGAAGAACATGGCTGTGTAATATTCAAAGTACTGCCATCAATACTAACACCGCTAACAATTCCATATTGAACATCAGATAGAACCGTTGCACCACCACTTAAACCACAGCCAGCAGCAAGATTCAAATACCCTTTAGTAACTTTGCCACTCCAATCAGTACTATCATTTGCTGTAACAGTAGTTTGATATGAGCTACCAACAGCTTTAGTTGTAGAAGTAACACCACCCCAAGTGCTTGTAAAGCAATTACCTGCAACCGTTGGTGCAAAGTTAGTAGTTATCACTGCTGTTTTTGGATTTACAATTGCTGTATTTTGCGTGATAGTCACTGTCGCACCTGCTCCACCTTGATATCCTGCAGTATAATCATAATTATTGGCAGAAACAGGTTTAGCAGCAAAAGCAGCATTAACAGTTTGAGCTGAATCAACAACACCAGCATTAGTAATTGGATTAGTTACATAAC
>CAYIZV010000060.1:0-15983 GCA_964367915.1 uncultured Neisseria sp. | reverse complement strand
TCGATATTGTAAATCTCTCTACTTATCAATAGCACTTTTTTTAGGGGGTATTACCTTATAAAATGAATGAATTAATTGAAAAACATGATAAGTTATGTAAGTTTTTATATTTTGCAATTAGCATGGCAGCGCTATCAGCAGTGTTAGTACCGATTACAATATATATCTTGGAGTGTGGATAGCCTGGGTGATATTTAGAAAATGTGATATAATATCCCTCAGGAATTCGTAACTCCTATAATTAACTACTAGCAGCGCCAACTGTTCAATAGTTTTTTTTATTTCTATACTAAACAATGGGTTGAAGTGTTGCCGAATATCCAATAAGCAACAGTTGTCTAGTAACGGTGTTACGAAGCTCCAACCCTACCCACAAGGTAGGAAATTTCGTAACAATTTTCTACTAGGAAAATCATCATGACTAAATAACTGCCAATGGCTATAGAACCGTTCAAAGAGCATGTCTTGGATAACTTTCTTAACTGTTTTACCTTTATCAATACCTAAAAATAGCTGGGGTTATATCCTACATAACAACTAGGAAATTTAACAACAATTTTAAACGAGATCATCATCTCTAATATACCTGATCATGATATTCTATTCAATAACAAAATAATCACCATTAACCCAAAACAACGCCTGATTTCGGTAAATGTACTGGAGTGTTATCATTTTCCACTAGAACGAACGATCACAAACCAGCAAACCACCATTATAATGCCGCATTTTTGCATGATGATAGCGGTGTGGATTATTTCTACGTGCAGGATTTGCGCGATGCCTGTGAGCTGGCGATGATAGAGTATGTCGGTAATGAAACAATAAATTAATACTAAGCGCATCATGTATGATAAAATAAATGTATTAATAGGAGACTAAGACATGAGTAAGGTATTGAATTTATACGATAAAGATTTTTATGCTTGGACACAGGAGCAAGCGGGATTCATTAAAGACAACTTATTGGGTAAACTGGACCTAATTCATTTACAAGAGGAATTGATTAATATGGGTGCAAGTGAAAAACGTGAGCTTGGGAGTAGGTTAACGATTTTGTTAATGCATCTATTGAAATGGAAATATCAACCAACAAGAAGAGGTGTGAGCTGGGAATTAACTATTAGAGAACAACGGCTTGAGGTAAAAGATGTTTTGGTTGATAATCTAAGCTTAAAATCAATAATTGATACAGTATGTTGTAACTCATATGATAAAGCGATTTTAAAAGCAGCGAAAGAAGCAAAATTATCACCAAATGCATTTCCAGAAACATGTGAATGGACGATAGATCAAATTTTAGATAGTAATTTTTATCCAAACTAACTTATAAAAACCCGCCACTATTGGCGGGTTTTTAGTTTCAGTACTCATCCATATCAACACTCTTGGAGAGTTTGATAATTTTATCGCGCTCATTCTGGTCTAATTTAGCTTTACAGGTTGAATTGCAAAACCAGCCAGAAAATAGTTTTGCAAACCAGGCTAGTATTGTTTTCATTTGCTCGTCTCCATAAATATTTATATAGTTTACTAAATTAGTAGGGTATTTGTCAACTATGCATTATTAAGATATATACTCCTAGTCTTTGAAGAACAAGACCCACGTGTTATTCATATGCTATAATCTCCTGATAAGCTAAATATTTTTAGTTATTGCTTTGATGAAAGTAAAAATGTCGATTTCTCCAGATCTTATGTAAATCAAAACTAGTGATTAAATAGGTATTCGGTGACTTGTCTTTAATGTTTGTTATTTTTATGTAACCGATCAAATAGAAAGTAGTTAAAATGAAAAATGTTCTAATTACTGGTAGTAATGGCTATATTGCTACTGCATTTGTTAAGCAATTTGTAGGCAAATATAACTTCATCCTCTTAAGTCATAAAACTACATCTGGACATATCACGTGGGATGAGTTAAATAAAAATCAGAACTTAATTCAGTCAATTGATGTTGTGCTAAATTTGGCTGGGTCTAACATAGGTGATAAACGCTGGAGCGAGAAACGTAAAGAGGAAATATTAAGCAGTCGTCTTGAAACTACTCAAAAAATTGTCTATTTATTTAATATTCGCGATAAAAAGCCGCATCTAATTTCAGCTAGCGCTATTGGCATTTACAATTCTAATCAAATAAATGATGAAGAAACTAAAATTGATTATTCTCATTATGCTAACTTTTCCGAAGAGATTACTAAACGATGGGAGAGTGAGGCAAATCAATATTTAGGTCCAAGAACTATTACGCGCTTTGGAGTTGTCTTTGGCTGTAATGGTGGTGCTTTTCCTAAAATGCTCAAACCATTTACTTTGGGTATGGGCGGTATATTAGGAGAGGGATCGCAATATATGCCATGGGTTACCTTGTTTGATTTATTGAATGCGTTAGATTTCTTGATTGCCCATGAAAAGCAAGGTGTTTACAATATCGTTGCGCCAGATATGAAAAATAATACCGAGCTTACCAAACTTATCGCCAAGACTTGGCATAAAACAAGTTTTATGACTATGCCAAGTTTTTTAATTAAGATACTCTTTGGGCAAATGGGGGAGGAACTATTTTTAAGCAGTATCAGGGTTTCACCTCAGCGACTAATTAACGATAAGTTTATTTTTTGCTATCCAAATCTAGAATCAGCATTAATTGCAATAAAAAATAAAACATTTTAGATTCTGTTTTTGCTTAATTAGGCAATCGGATCACAGCTATGACGTTTAGCATAGTATAGTCCAAAGCTACAAATCAGTAAAATTACTGTCATGAAAATAAGTGGCGTTTGGTAAATTCCATGTCCAGATTGAATTGAACTACTGATAATAATTGGTGCCATTCCACCAAAAATAGTGAAGCCTATGTTATAACTCATCGCAACGCCAGTTAGGCGAATCTTTGCGGGGAATAGGCATGTAATCAAGTACGGTATAATCATTGCTGCTACGCCCTCCAAAATGGCTAATATAATTACTCCGGCGGCGATCTGTCCTGCATCAATTAACCAATATGAGGTTGGCACCAGTATTATGCTGGCAATAATTAAATTTCGTAAAATAACAAATGGTGTTACGTGATTGGCAATTTGACCAGTAATATAGATAGTTATGACATTTAAGATCATTGCGATGGGCATAATCTGACTAATTAAATGATTATCAATATGCAGCATTTTATGCAAATAAGTAGGCATAAAGATGATTGCAATCACCACCAATGACGACATGATTCCAGTAGTAGCGATTCCAGCAATCATTTGTGGTAAATTATGCTTAAATAAATAGGCTAATGGAAATTCTGGTTTATCATGGATTTTATTAAATGCTGCTGTTTCTTGCAGGGTTTTACGAATTTTGTAACTAATCAAACACAACGCGCCACCAATAATGAATGGAATTCTCCAACCATAAGCAGTGAGCTGTTCGGTATTAAAACTCAAATTTAGGAGTTGATTAATTGCCATCCCTAATAAAAGCCCGGCATTAACCCCTGTCATCGTAATTCCAAAGCCACTTCCTCGTTTTTTTGGCATACTCTCACTGATATAAACATATGTACTTGGCAGCTCTCCACCTAAAGCTAACCCTTGTAATAGTCGTAATACTAATAATCCAATCGGTGCCGCATAACCAATATTTGCATAAGTTGGGAGCAACCCAATTCCTAGCGATGAAGCTCCCATTAGTACTATAGTTATGATTAAAACCTTTTTTCGTCCATGCTCATCACCAACGTGACTAAAAATCATTCCACCAATAGGTCGAGCGATATAACCCAGTACAAAAACAACATAGCTTTCAATAATTGAAATTATCTGGTTACCGCTTGGAAAAAACTGGCTCGCAAAGTAAATTGAAAATATTCCATAAATAATAAAATCATAAAATTCAAGCATTCCACCTAATGCGGCTAAACCGACAATTTTCTTTTCTTCACGATTTAAATGTAATTGTTGCTTCATAAATTATTACTCCATTATTATTAATTTAAGTTATTTTAACAAATATCACAGTGAGAATAACGCAGTAAATAATAATGTTTTATTCGCTTGCGAACCCTGTAAATAATCTTTAATAATGGATATTTTGCTAATGTTTTACCCAAATACTACTAACAGTTAGATAAGAATTCGGTATAATTATCATATACTCTTCGTCTTTGAATTTTGGGCTTTGTCGGGTATCAAAAAAGACTTCTTATGTAGTTTTACACAATATCATATTAAAAAGGTGACAGCAGTGAGTTACATTGTTCGAATATTTACATCATTGGTGCAGCGCTATTTGCCTGATCCTTTTGTTTTTGCCATAATTTTAACCATTATTGTTTTTGCACTAAGCAATGTTCTAACGCCGCATTCATCTTTAGAGCTTCTACAGATGTGGGGAAGTGGATTCTGGAATTTATTAGGCTTTACCATGCAAATGGTTTTAGTGGTGGTAACGGGGCATGCTTTAGCTAGTACTGATTTGGTTCGAAGCTTTATGGCGAAACTTTCTTCGATTCCTAAAACTCCAGCACAAGGTGTTGCATTGGTTACTTTTGTTGGATCAGTTGCTTGTATTATTAACTGGGGATTTGGATTGATAATCGGTGCAATGTTGGCTCGCGAAGTTGCTAGATCAGTTGCTAAATCAGATTATCCCTTATTGATCGCTAGCGCGTATATTGCGTTTTTGACTTGGCATGGTGGTTTTTCCGGTTCTATTCCATTACTCGCGGCAACGGCTGGCAATCCTCTAGAAAAAACTATTGGTTTGATAGCAATCAAGGACACTTTATTTACGCCAATGAATTTATTCATTACGCTAAGTTTGGTAGTTGTATTACCAATACTTACGGCTAAAATGTTACCTAAGGAATCTGAACGTAAGACTATAGCGCCTGAATTACTTAAAGAAGATCTAATTACAGTGCAACGTACTTTACCTAAAGATGCACCCTTGGCAGATCGCTTAGAAGAGAGTAGAATTTTGGCCGCGATAATTTCTTTAGCTGGAATTGTTTATTTAATCTTTTATTTTATGGCTAAAGGATTTAAGATTGACATCAATACGGTAAATCTATTATTTATGGCTCTAGGACTTCTGCTTCATAAAACGCCAATGGCTTATGCTCGGGCGATAACTATGGCAACTAAGAGTACAGCTGGAATATTAATTCAGTTTCCATTTTATGCTGGTATTCAAGTTTTACTTGAGCATTCTGGTTTAGGTGGAATTATTACCGATTGGTTTATTTCTGTTGCCAATAAAGATACCTTTCCATTATTTGCCTTCTTATCTTCAGCATTAATTAATTTTGCAGTACCTTCAGGTGGTGGACACTGGGTTGTACAAGGACCATTTATTATGACTGCCGCACAAAAAATTGGCGCAGATATGGGACACTCTGTAATGGCAATTGCTTATGGCGAAGCGTGGATGAATATGGCACAGCCATTCTGGGCACTTCCCGCATTGGCTATTGCAGGCTTAGGTGCACGTGATATTATGGGGTATTGTATAGTAGCTTTATTTTTTTCAAGTGTGATATTTATTAGCGGACTGATGTTTTTCTAGATTTTTAAAATAATGGGTTGAGTTTTTCAACCCATTATTTAATTAAGTATGGTTTCTTTATAGTGCTTTGATAAAATCCAAAACTTCTTGCGCATGATTATCAACAGTAACTTTGCGCCACTCTTTAATGATTTCGTGATCTTTGTTCAGGATAAAAGTACTACGCTCTATTCCACGTACTGGCTTGCCGTACATGGTTTTATTCTTCATGACATTAAAAAGGTTACAGACTGTTTCTTCTGGGTCTGCCAGTAGTTGGTGTTGTAACTCATGTTTTTTTTGAAAATTACAATGAGTAGTATGTTTATCACGTGAAATACCAAGCACCTCATACCCAGCAGCTAAAAACTCTGGATACAACTTACTGAAGTCTTGGTTTTCAATTGTACAACCAGGCGTATTGTCGCGTGGGTAGAAAAATAATACCAGCGGGCGGTTTAGGTTACTAAGTGTAAATTCTCCACCTGTGGTAATTGGTAATGTGAAATCCATAATAAATCCTTTACTAAAAAGCTAAACTATTGCGTTATTATATACCAAATTAATTTATCAGGAGCTGTAATCCAACAATACAGGAAAGTGAACGTATTGTAATCAACCTTATAGGTGGTGTAAAATCTTGCTGCAAAATAACTAATTTTAATAAGTTACAACTATGTTACAAGATTATTTACGTCTGATTCGCTTCGATAAACCAATTGGTACACTACTATTATTATGGCCTACTTGGTGGGGGCTCTGGTTTGCTTATGCTGCTATCCCACCACTTAAAATATTACTAGTATTTAGCTTGGGTGTGTTTTTAACTCGTGCTGCAGGCTGTGCGATAAATGATTATGCAGATAGTGAATTTGATGGAGCAGTGGAGCGTACAGCTAATCGTCCATTAGTAACTGGCGCAATTTCTAAAAAAAATGCACTATTGGTAAGTGGCGGACTAAGTCTGGCTGCATTTATCTTGGCTGCGTTAACATTGCATCCTTTAACGTTGTTGTGGTCGATACCCGCATTGCTGATTTTTGTGAGCTATCCATTTTTTAAACGTTTTTTTGCTGTTCCACAGCTCTATCTTGGTGTCGCATTTAGCTTCGGGATTTTAATGGCTTTTATTCAAAGTTTAGGGCATATTCCTGCTGTTGGCTGGTTGATTTTTGTGGCAAATATCTTTTGGGTGCTGGCTTATGATACGATTTATGCACTGGTGGATTTACCAGATGACTTAAAAATTGGAATTAAAACCTCCGCAATTACTTTTGGCAAATCTGTTATCTCGATAATTATGCTTTGTTATAGTATGTTTCTGTTTATTATGTGCATGGTTGGTATCGAACAAAACATGGGAATTACTTATTTTGTGGCACTGCTATGTGAATTATTCTTGGTTTACTATGTTTATCAACAGATAAAAAATCAGAATCGTCAGCAATGTTTCAAAGCCTTTCTGTTTAATAATCAAATTGGAATCCTATTAACTGCAGGGCTAATTGTTGATTTTTGGTTTAAATAGATGAAAATAAATATTACCGCTGATAATTTATTTTTAGCGCAGATTCCAGATTCTCCCGGAGTCTATCGCTATTATGCCAGCGATGGTGAATTACTTTATGTTGGTAAAGCGCTAAGTCTAATTAAGCGAGTTAAATCATATTTTCAAAAACGAACTGATTTATCGCCTCGGATTAGTCTTATGGTAAGCAAAATTGCTACAATAGAGTTGACAGTAACCGCTAATGAATCTTCAGCGTTGTTGCTTGAAAGCAACTTGATTAAAAATCTAAAGCCTAAATACAATATAATCTTTCGCGATGATAAAAGTTATCCATATATTCGGATTTCATCGCATAAATTTCCCCTAATTGAATATTTTCGGGGTAAAACAAGTGCTCATGAGTCAGTATTTGGACCTTATCCCAATCCGGCAGCAGTTAAAGAAACTTTGGATACATTACAACGCTTATTTAAGTTAAGAACTTGCCGTGACAGTGTTTTTGCCAATCGTTCTCGCCCTTGTATGCTTTATCAGGTTAATTTATGTTGTGCACCGTGCGTAAATAAAGTCAATTCTGAAGAGTATGCTCAATTCGTAAATTACGCCCGCGATTTTTTATCTGGTAATTACGGCGATTTAGTCAGTAGATTAAGTAATCAGATGTATAAATATGCAGACGCTTTAGATTTTGAGCAAGCCAGTGTACTTAGAGATAAAATTGGACTGATTCAGCAGTTACAGAGTAAACAGATAATCAGTGATAGTCAGTTACCAATAAATGCTGATATTTTAGTTATAAAAACAGAGCGGCAGCGCTTTTTTCTCTATCTTATTATGCTGCGTGGCGGTCTTTATGTTGGAGATAAACACTTTACACAACCTTTAGTTGATTCGGTAGAAGTTTTGCTTGAAGCTTTTTTAGAGCGTTATTACGCTGAACATCAAGCAATTCAAGATATTTACCTTGATTTTAAACTTGATCCTGAATTTAATAATAATTTTCATCGTGTCTACAAAATTAAAATTCAGTCTGCTTTGAAGGGAAGAGTTGCCGAATTAGCACAAATGGGTATAAATAATTTAAGTAAAGTTATTGAAAATCAGCAACTAAACAATATATATCATGATGCAGCAGCCAAACTATGTGAGTTATTGAAAATTAGCACATTAAATCGAATTGAGTGCTATGATACGAGTCACAATCAAGGCGGTAGTGCTTTAGCCTCAATGGTGGTTTATGCTGGGCAAAAGATAGACCATCGGCTGTATCGTAAATTTAATTTACCAGATAGCGTTGGAGGTGACGATTTACTTGCCTTGGAAATTGTGTTACGCCGCCGCTTGAATAATACGGAACTGGTAATTCCGGATGTTATTTTGGTTGATGGAGGTAAAACTCAGCTGAAGATTGCGAAAAACCTGATTGGAGAGTTAGGTTTTTGTGATAAAATCAAGGTTATTGCCATTTTCAAGGGTGAGCATCGTAAGCCAGAATTCGATAGAATAATTATTGATGCAGATACCGAGCTAAATTTTCGACAAGAACCACACATATTTAGATTGTTGCAGGCCTTACGTGATGAGGCACATCGTTTCGCAATAACAGGTCATCGAAAAAAACAAATAGAGCGTATGAGTATCTCCCGGCTTGAGGACGTTCCTGGAATTGGTGCAACTAAGCGCAGAGCATTGATTGCTTCGTTCGGTAGCGTTCATGGTGTTGCCGATGCTGAAGTTTCTCAATTGCAACAAGTTGAAGGAATAGGATTTGAATTAGCCAGTCAAATCTATAAATTTTTTCATTGATAAGTCACATTTATTGTAAAGCTAAAACTCACATGATAAGAAATATGCCACTACCAACAGTTCTAACTTGGCTTAGGATTGTTTTAGTTCCTTTTTTTGTAGGGGTATATTACCTGCCTGATTATTTATTAACTATGCCATCTAAAAACATTCTAGCTACCGCGATCTTTGCATTTGCGGCGATCACTGATTATTTTGATGGTTATCTGGCACGTAAAATGAAGCTTGAATCAAGTTTTGGTGCGTTTTTAGATCCAGTAGCTGATAAAGCTCTAGTTGCTGCAAGCTTGGTGGTTTTAGTTAATTTGCATCGAACGTTTGTTTTTGCTGCAATAATTATTATCGTACGAGAAATAGCAATTTCTGCTTTACGGGAATGGATGGCTCAGATTGGTGAAGTTAAAAGTGTGGCAGTTGCTTACATTGGAAAATTAAAAACCACTTGTCAGATGTTGGCGATTGGCTTTTTGCTATTGGATTTTTATACTAATCTGATTGGGAATTTATTGATGTTAGCTGCAGTTATTTTGACTTTGATCTCAATGTTTTATTACTTAGAACAAGCTAAAAATATTTTAATTAAAAAATCAAGCTGAAAGAAATTATATAATGACAAAAGACAATAAACAAGTATTAAACGAAACCGTAGTTAATCCTTCGCGAGTTATTTTAGCACGAAAGAAAAATGGTTTAGATGAATTTGATGGTACTAGCATTATTAGTCGTGATGCACTAGAACGTGGTAAAAGTCGCAAAAGTCGTGGACCGCGCAAAAATGGTAAAGAAGAAGTCGCTGATGTAAAAAATTTAATGCGCCTGGTAGATTTTGGGATTGAGAATCTTAGCGCAGAGGAATTACGTAAGGTTGAAGAACAAAAGACGAAGTTGCACTATCTGTTAGGTAAGGGTAAAGAGCGTGGTTATGTAACTAATTCCGAAATAAATGATCATTTACCTGATCATATTATTGACCCTGAAATCATTGAACAAATTGTTATGATGATTGAAACTATCGGAATTAAAGTTTTTGAATACGAGCCAAGCCAAGAAGAGCTTCTAATTTCAGGTACTTCATCAGCAACGGTAAATGATGATGAGTTTGCTGTTGAAGAAGCAGAGAAAATTTTGACCAGTACCACAGCATCTAACGAGTTTGGTCGTACTACTGACCCTGTGCGTATGTATATGCGTGAGATTGGTACCTATGATTTATTGGACAAAACTGATGAGGCAGAAATTGCCCGTAAGTTGGAAACCAGTATCCAGTCGATGATTTCAGCAATTGCAGATTGTCCTAAGATTGTGAATTTAATCTCTAGTGCTTATCAGGATGTCTTAAATGGTAAAACTAAGCTAGAGAACTTTGTTGATGAACTAATTGGTAATGAAGATGATCCTGCACTTAGCCTGGAAAGCACTGCTCCGGCAAGCTTTTCTGATGATGATGAAGAGGAATTATCAGGAATTGCGTTAGAAAAACTTCGCGAAGGAACTGCAGAGTTTTTTGCTGAATTTGATAAACTGGTTGAGAAACAAAACAAAGTAATTAATAAATATACTTCAAACTCACCACAGTATCAAGAAGTATTACAGGAGCTTACTGAGCAGCTAAGTAAAATACGATTTACGAATAAACAAATTGAAGTTTTTTGTGATGTATTACGTGAAGCGCATAAAATTATTAAACAGCATGAAAATGAAATATTCCATATTGCGTGTGAATTAATCAAAGTCCCAGAAGACCGTTTCCGTAAAGAGTTTATTGGTAATGAAACAACTTGGGTAGAGACTCATGTTGCAGCCAAAAAATATTCTGATTTGTTTGAAAGCATGAAATTTGATATTGTTGAGCATCAGGAAAAGATTAAAGTTGTAGCGGATGATTTGCAAATTTCAGTTTCTGTGATAAAAAATCTCTATAAGCAGTTGATGATTGCTGAGAAAGAACAGAAAAAAGCTCGTACGGACATGGTTGAATCTAACTTGCGTCTGGTTATTTCAATTGCTAAAAAATATACCAACCGAGGCTTGCATTTCTTGGATTTGATCCAAGAGGGTAATATTGGTTTGATTAAAGCTATTGATAAATTCCAATATCGTAAAGGGTTTAAATTCTCTACCTATGCAACGTGGTGGATTCGTCAGGCGATTACTCGTGCGATTGCCGATCAAGGACGTACTATTCGTATCCCTGTGCATATGATTGAAACGATTAATAAGATGAGTAAAGAGCATCGTAAGCTCTTACAAGAAAAATCTGGTGAACCGCTTACTAAAGAGCTAGCCGAACGAATGGATATTAGTGAAGAAAAAGTTCGTAAAATCTATCAAGTAGCTTATGATTCGATTTCAATGGATGCTCCGATTGGTGATGAAGATGACGCAAGTTATGGTGATTTTATTGAAGATAAATCAACTGTAATTCCTGCCGAACATGGTATTGATTATAGTTTGAAGAAGACAGTCCGTGAAGTGCTAGATACATTATCACCTCGTGAAGCAAAAGTATTATGTATGCGCTTTGGTATTGATACTTTAACCGATCATACATTAGAAGAGGTTGGTCGTCAATTTGATGTTACCCGCGAACGTATTCGTCAGATTGAAGCTAAGGCTATCCGTAAACTTCGTCAACCAAACCGCTCAGACAAACTAAAAAGCTTCTTAGATAGCTTTAATGAGGTGGAGGGGCTAGAGCTTGAGCTTGGTGATGAGGAGTTTGATGATATGATGGATGACGAATAAATTATCATGAACGCCTTGATTGGCGTTCATGTTTTTAATGTTTGATTGTAAATAAAATTTAATAGGGGAGTGCGATAATGAAAACTTGTAAAGTAGTTATTAATTTAGGTCTAATGCTTGTTTGTGGTCAGCTTTTGTTTAGTCTGACAGGTTGTGCTAATGCAGCGCTGGCAGTTACTGATCCTCGAAGTCTTAGCACTGTTACTAGTGATCAATATATTACCCAAGATCTTTCTGTCAAGTATATGGGAAGTGAGTTTGAAAGCGATCATGTTTCAGCTACAGTTTATAATCATGAAGTTCTTTTAACCGGACAAGCAAGCAGTTTGGCTCAGCGCTTTAAAATAGTACGGACAGCAAAAGATTTTGATAGCGTACAAAAAGTTTATGATTACGTCGAAGTTTCTTCTAAATACGTTTCAACTTCAACTGAGGATACCTATATTACTAGTAAGGTAAAAAGTAGTTTGTTTGGCAATGGTGACATTAATAGTAATGATGTAAAAATTGTTACCGCAAATAGTGTAGTATATATTTTAGGTATAATAGATAAGTCGCAGTTGAAAAATATGGTTGAGGTTACTCGTAGTATAGATGGTGTAAAAAAAGTTGTACCATTAGTACACTATAAGGATAATGATAGCAAACTTAATTTATTTAATTAGATTTTTATAGTTGGTAAATCAATAAGTAGCGGTGTCTAAATTAACTCCACTTGATATTTTAAATCAAGTTTATGGCTATCCGTGTTTTGTTGGACAGCAAGAAGCTGTAATTAATCATGTTCTTGCGGGTAACAATGCGCTAGCTTTGATGCCAACAGGTGGTGGTAAATCGTTATGTTATCAGATACCAGCACTATTACTTGACGGAGTGACTATCGTCGTTTCTCCGCTGATTGCCTTGATGCAAGATCAGGTTGCTACGTTACTTGAATATGGGATAAGTGCGGTTTATTTGTCGTCCGCACTTTCTCCTGAGGAAAATCAGCTTTCCTTATCTAAAATTCGAAATGAGCAGGTCAAGCTGATTTATCTTACACCTGAACGTTTAACCAATGACTGGTTTATCAATTTTCTCCAAAATCTTAAAATCTCTTTATTTGCAATTGATGAAGCACATTGTGTTTCACATTGGGGACATGATTTTCGCCCTGAGTATCAACGTTTAAACTCTCTTGCTAAACTATTTCCTAAAGTCCCACGCTTGGCATTAACCGCTACGGCTGATTATTATACTAAAATTGATATCTTACATTTCCTGCAGTTAAAAGAAGCTGCTATTTTTGCTACTTCCTTTAATCGAGTGAATCTTTATTATGCGGCACAAGAAAAAAATAATGGCAAGAAACAGCTTTTAGACTATGTTCATAAACATAAATCTGACTCTGGTATTATCTATTGTAACTCACGTAAAAAAGTTGATGATGTTGCTGCATTTTTACAAAGTAATGGAATTAATGCAATTAACTACCATGCTGGTTTAGATAATGTAGTTAGGGCAGATCATCAAAATCAATTTTTACAAAGCTCTAGCACGCTTATGGTGGCAACAGTAGCATTTGGTTTGGGGATTGATAAGCCAGATGTACGTTATGTTTACCATTTTGATATGCCGCGTTCAATCGATAGCTTTTATCAAGAATCCGGACGTGCTGGACGTGATGGTATGGCAGCCAATAGCATTGTAAATTATGGATTTAAAGAAATCTATGAGCTCTCGCAAATGATACTGGAAAGCGAGGTAAGTGATTTAAAAAAACGCTATGAGCTGGATAAACTAAAAAAGATGATTGCATACTGTGATAGTTTGCAATGTCGACGGCAGAGTTTGCTTCATGCGCTTGGTGAGCAAAGTGAAAGCTGTGGACATTGTGACGTTTGCTTAAATCAACAAAATTTAATTGATGGCTCAGTATTAGCACAGAAGATATTATCAGCTATTTATCGAATGCAACAAAAGTTTGCAATTACCCAAGTAATTGATGTTTTAAGAGGTAAGGCAAGTATTGCGGTGCAAGTTTGGGAACATCATCGGCTTTCAACTTTTGGTATCGCCAGTGAGCATAGTGAAAAGGATTTACGACGTAGCATTCGTCAGCTCTATAGCCAAAATTTGATTGATATAGATTTTACCAATGGGGCATTAAAACTTAATGCCAATTCACTGCCAGTTTTGCGTGGGATTCAAACGGTTTGGTTTAAAAAGAATCCAGCTAAAGTTACTGAAAATATTAATTCTCAACAATGGTTGAAAACTGAACTTGAGGAACGGATATATCAAAATTTACTTAACTGGCGTCATAGTATGGCAATTCGTCACAAAGTTTCGCATCATGCTATCTTATCTGATCGAAGCTTACGTGAGATACTTAATAATAGACCACAGACTTTAGCGGACTTAAATCAAATTTATGGAATAGGGCAAGTTAAGTTAGAACGGATGGGAGGGGATATTTTAAGTTTACTCCAGAATTGATAAATAAAAAAGCTCAGAAATAAATCCGAGCTTTGGCAACCAATTGCTGATTAAGCCATTGCTTTAATTTTAGCAGATAATTTGCTTTTATGACGAGCAGCTTTATTCTTGTGGAAAATGCCTTTACGAGCAATTTTATCAATAGTTGATTGAGCGCTAACAAATTCAGTTTTAGCAACTTCTTTGTCACCAGCCTGAACTGCTTTTAATACTTTTTTAATTGCAGTACGGAATTGAGTACGTAAAGCAAAGTTGTGTTCACGACGAGTGATCGATTGACGAGCGCGTTTGCGAGCTTGAGCTGTATTAGCCATGTAGTTTTTTTCCTTTAATTAATGTAAAATTTTTCACGGTGAGGAGCCGCAACTAAAAATTTACGAGACACTTCCCGTTATTATAGCATAAGCTAATTCATGTCACTTATTTAATTCTTAGTAATTGCTTTAATCTGCGCAGTTTTTTTCATGTGGTAAGCAATACTTAGTAATCCAATCCATAGCGGCATCAAATAAACTGCCATCCGCATATCTGCCATTTGCGTCATAATAATTACGACTAGTAATAATATTCCAATTCCAAAATAGTTACTTACCGGGGAAAATGGTAATTGATATTTTAATCCTGGGTTTTGCTTGCGAAAATAGATATGACAAATTAAAATTGTTGTCCAAGTTACGATAATGGATGTAGTCGCTATTGCAATCAGATAAAGTATTGCTTTGTCTGGAAACCAATAATTGATTAAAACGGTAAGTGCAATTATGATACAAGTAAATATTACTGCATTATGTGGAATCTGCTTACTATTTATTTTAGCCAGCCCACGTGGAGCGCTATTTTGACGTGCTAAATTAGCCAACATTCGTGCAGCAGCATACAGACAGCTATTAAAAGCAGATAGGGCAGCGGTAATGGCAATTAGATTCATAATTCCGGCTGCAGCGGGAATACCTATTTTACGAAAGACATCAACAAATGGACTAATATCTGCGGATAACTTATTCCATGGGTAAAGACAGATTATTACTGATAATGTTCCAATATAAAAAATTACAATTCGGAAAATTACACCATTGATTGCACGAGGAACACTTTTTTGCGGATTTTCAGCATCTGCGGCCGCAATCCCAACAAATTGAGTACCACCAAAGGAAAAAATGACCAGTACCATTGAGAATAAGAAGCCGCTACTGCCTTTGGCAAAGAAATTGTGAGCAATATTAGTCTGGAAATTAGCTGCCACACCAGAATGAATGCTATTATCAAAACACATTAAGTAGATTGCAAAAAGAATCATAGCAATAATTGTGACTACTTTGATTCCAGCAAACCAGAATTCGAACTCACCAAATAGGTTGACATTAACGATATTAATTGCAAAGAAGATAACTAAAATAGCGGCAATTGTTATCCAATGCGGAATACCCGGAAACCATAGATCTAAAAAGTAGGTGACAGCAGTTATTTCTAACATGCAGACAATAGTGTATTCCAGCCAGGCATACCATCCAGACAAGAAGCCAAGATAGCCACCAACATATTTATGTGCGTAATGGCTAAACGCTCCGGAATTAGGTTCATGTACCACCATTTCGCCAAGTGCGCGCATGATGATATACATAACCAAGCCACCAATAATATAGGCAAGGACGATTGAGGGACCTGTGAGCTGAATTGATTTTGCTGCGCCAAAGAATAAACCAGTTCCAATTGCACCACCTAGTGCAATCATTTGAATATGACGGTTTTTAAGCTTAGCCATTTTTTTTGCTTTTTAATTTTTTATTAAAAGCATAGAAGATTGAAAGTGCAAAAATCCAGATTGGTGTAACAATTACACTAGCTCGCATATCATCCATCCACAGCATAATAACCATGACCATAATTAACAAGCACAGTGCAAAAATAT
>CAYIZV010000059.1:10127-16882 GCA_964367915.1 uncultured Neisseria sp. | reverse complement strand
TTTCGCTATCACGGATCAGTAAATCCTGTTCCAAAAATATTTTATCAAAGTTCGCTCGTCTTTTATCGCTTTTTATTCTACCACTACGCCCTCCCGTTACTTCTGCCGCTGTCAGCTCAGGCTTATCAGGATAAAGTAAATCCAGATATCCTTTTGAAACATAGCGAAACATAAAATCATGATCTTTAACAAAAGCTATTTCATCCAAATTATTGCCAAATACAATATCAACTCCCGAACAATAATGTTCAAAGTATACGCCATCTGTCAAGCCTTTATTCATTGCACAACCACCTCTTTACATTCCATAATTTTAATTGATTTATGCCGCTATTCTAACACAATTGACATAAAGCTAAGTCTATTAACCATAATAACTTAATCAATCATCTCAATTAATACTACCATATACTTGAGTAAGGCTATGGAGTTTTACACACTGGGTCAGTCCGAGAATCAACTTCTACCGTTACTTCAAATAATTCCTGCAGCATATCAGCAGCATAAGAACGTTTTTCACCGATGCTACGAATAAAGTCTGGGCTATCAAGTTTATCTTTCAGACGATCATTAAGTTGACCTGGATTAGGGGCTGTTGAGATCAATGATTTCTCATTCCATGCTTTTAGGGATGCTCCGCCACCAGTAGTATTACCACCCCACCAATATTTATTCCAATGCGGCCAGCTGGTAATAACCAGCTGTTTAATTTGTTTGTTCTTGCCATCTTGAGTCGCCGCGCAATAGTGCTGTTTTTGCTCGTTGCTTAGATCAGAACCCCAGATGTAGATATTGACTTCATGTGCCCTTGAACCTTGAGACTCACAACCGGTTCCACGATAAGCAGAACTACCCAGCGGATGCCGCCAAGCTCTACCACAGCCATCCCATTCGCGAGGATGACTTAGGCGGATCGGGAAATCACTTTCTATCTTATTACCAGAGTTATCCATATAGCTAAGCGTTGCTTTTCCCAAAGCATCCGCCACTCCCAAAGCACCGTATAAGTTTAACTCAGGCATTCCACTCACATTACCATTCCCTGTGTATTGTTCTACCGCCACAGCATAAGCTGACTGAATATTACCTCGATAAGTATAGCTCGAGCCAGCTCCTCGTGGATCTTCCGCCTCTGGACCTAGTGGTAATACTACTGGAGAATCATAATTTTCAAAAGTATAACTAGGTCCGCCAATAGCATGTGCAGTTTTATCCCACACACCACCCGCCACAGACTCGATCTGCCATAGTGATTTTTTGATTACACCAGGTAGGGTATATTGCCGCGGCGTTTGCTCGGTATAGCGTTTCTCTCCAGTAAACACAAAAGTATTAACAATATTCGCTATTGTTTCACGTGGAGCTTTCGCCGCTGCATTCTTTATACTAAAAATCTTTTGCGGCAGATTCAAGTTTATCGTTGGACTATATTTAATTGTACACTCGCTATTTACTGCTAATGAAACATTACAATTATTTACGATATTAAACACCTCTGTTGGTAATAGCACTTCTAATTGCGGAGTGGTTGCCCGACTACCGATATTTTTTATTGTTATCTTATCTAAGTAATTATCATTTTGATAGTACTCTAACCAGCTCCACTCAAGTCCTGCGAGATAGCTAACTTGCAAGGCACTATCCGGCGCAATAGTTATATCTTTCTGATGAAATAAATAGCTCTTAGTCGTACTTTTACTATCTGCTTTTACTAGCAAACTGCCTTTAAGGGGCAACTCTTCATTAATATTATTTGCTACAGATGCATAGACATAGCAAAACGCACCTGGCTCTAATTTAAAGTTCACATCATTTAAACGGCACAGAGATAATGAGTTTGTAAGATTATAGCCTGTAATATTAAATGGATTGCCATTAAGCTGCAAGCGGCTCATCGTTAGTCTACCATTATTTATAATTTTGATTAACAAGGTATTGTCTACAGACACCGCTGCATCGTCAAACATTCGATCTGGTTCTAAAAGTAACGATGGATTAGTTGCTGGAGCAATTATTACTAGTGGAAGTTCAAGTCTCTCGGAAGTTTCTCCCGACTTAGCCTGATAATTTATCCTGATGTTTTGAAGAGAACTACTTTCTATATTTTCTGCACTCAGCGTATAACTACAACTAGCCCCGGGAACCAATGTCCCAGCGCAATGCCCGGCAGGATAAAGTTGTTTTAGCTGATTGTTTGAGGGTAATATCAGTTCAATATGGTGTGCCGCCTCAGTTCCATTATTATAGAGACTGATTGTCGTTGTCATCGCCTTAGGGTTAGTTATATCAATTTCTCCAGCCTGCGAGTTTAGTAAATTAGCTCGCGAGCCAGTTAAGGCTCGGGTAATACTCTTTGTACTTAGTATAACCCCTTGTGACGTTGTTGCACTTATATGACTAGTTAATTCACGTGACATTTCGATGACGGTAGTTAATTGATAACTGCAGGCACTACCGCGATGATAATCATTATTCTCACAGTGTATATTCGCTCCATCTATCGAGCTTAGTTCGACCATATCAGCGCGGAGGATGAAAGGCAAGCTTAGATTTAATTCATTATGACTCGTGCTGGCAAACGCATTGCCATAGCCCGGTAACTCAAATGCATCCAAAGCGGGATGAGCAACCACGCGCAACAGCTGATGCGCAGCAAATTCCTTGCCACTTTCATCAGTCAAGACTGCATTAAGCAAATAGCTCTGTGCATCCTTAAACCTTCCGCTTAATTCAATCTCACAGTTAGCATACGCTTTAAGACTTTTACACTCAAGCGCACTAGCCCTTATCCCCGAGACGAGCCGATTGTCTACCGGGTTAGTTACGCTTAGTGACTTTAATTGATAATCATGATTACTATAGTTAAATAAGCGAACAAAATATTTATGAGCTTTATTATCAACCGGTATCTGTCCAATTTGCTCAAAAGACAGTGATTCTGTAACTGCAACCTGTGCTTCTGACGAACTACTTCCATTAACTAGACCGCTGTTACAGCCACCTAGCAGACTCACTAGCAACAAGAACAAAGATAGTTTTAACGATTTATTTTTTGAACTCATTTTTTACCATACACTTAAATATAAAAATTATTATTATGCAAGAACTAAGGATGATAATATCCTCATCCTTAGTTCTTTTAAATTAAACCTAAAAAGCTATTTAGAAACGTTTATACTCTTGCGATAAATCCGTGTATTTGGTGCTGGAGTACTATCTGTAACCACCACATCCACATAATAATTACCTGTTGGTGCTATATTTGGAATACGCAGATCAATATTACAGTCTTTAGCTCCAGAAGAGATACTACAAGTGCCATCATTAACAATGTTACCAGCAATAGATGCAGACACTGACAATGGATATTGTACTCCCGCACCTGCTACTAAATTAATTAATGATGCTTTTATTGTCACTATTGATACAGATCCACTATCTGTAAATTTCCCGACAGCCGCAACATTAAAACCACTCAACCAATCAGTAGTCACACTGATACTCTGCGCTAATGTCTCTTCTTTTTGCACCTGAATCTTACCAACAGCACTTACATCCTGCCAGCTATATGGTAACTTGATACTTAAATCATTTGCTGAAGCCAACAGCCCATGCGTCACTAAACTTTGACGTGGTGTTTCAACGACTACCGCACAACTACTACCAGCATTAAGACTCATTGTATTTGCACCTACTGCACATGTCGTTCCATCGCTAATAATCTCTGCTCCAACAGGTAATCCTGCCGAACTTACATTAAATAACGTTGCATCGCCTTTCCCTGCCTCCGCTGTGAATTTATAAGTCAATCTAAAGCCCGTACCAGGTAATCCTAGAACATTATAGCTATTTGCACCAACACTTGATACTCCGCTTGGTAATGTGCTCGGAGCTGAAATATCAACCTTGATACTTGCAGGCGCTAAAGTTGTAACCGCTCGAACGGCAATATCGGCTTCTCGCGTCGTATTTGATTGAGGAATAGTTCCAACCTTTACAATAGGAATTAATAACTTAGTCTTAGTTTCTGCTGCAGCTATCGTTGGAGCATAAGTAACATTAACAGCACAGCTACCTCCACCGCTACTAAGCAACTGATTATTTGCCAAACACGTACTGCCACTGGCTATTGTTAATCCAGTTACCGCCGGTGTCAATGCCAGAGCACCCAGAGTTACATCAAACGGGCTTGTATTTGTTATTTCCAGCGGCCTTGTATCAGTTTTACCTGTTTGCACAATCAGATTTAAATTATTCGCACTTAATGACAACGCATTTGCTATTGACAATGCTGAATATGGGCGACTTAAATTAGTCATTACACTTGCATCAAGGTTATTAGAATTTGTGTAGTTACCTACTACTGATAGCGTATAGTTCAGCGCGGCACTAGTCGCAGCTTTTGGAGTATAAACTACCTTCAATGCGCATTTTTGCCCAGGTGTCAGTTCTAGTGTACCACTAGCTTCACACCCTGCTATCGATCCTGATGCTGAACCTGTAAGCGTAAAGTCTTGTTGTTGATCAATTGTATATCTTATACCTTTTAAGTTTCTCGTCCCATTATTCGATATTGCTATAAATTCATTGGATGGAATGCCCACAAATGAATTGCTAAGACGACCTCCCAAACTACTTAGTTCAAGTTTTGCGGCAATATTAGCTCGACTATAAACAATATTTGTGCTTACACTTGACTTGTCATTACCACTTAAATAATTGGCTCCCACGAGACCAGTTCCATTTATTTCACTTTGCGCTTGTACTGTAAATGTACAACTCGCTCCAGGAACCAACAAACCTGTAGCACAACTATTACTTGCGACACTTAGGTTATTACCATTACTAAAAGGTTGTACTTTACCAGCGTCCAAATTACCGTTATTAAACAACGTTACCACGGAACTACCACTATTTTGATCATTGCCTATATTAATGTCTGCTGGTTGTGATATTAGCAAATTAGCAAGACCTTCACTCGTTGTCCGTGTTGTAAAACTGCGTCTTGAAACCAAACTGTCACCACGATAACCTTCAAGCTTTGTCTCTACTAATGTATTATCTGCCAATGACTTACCATCAACAAAATAAGTACAGTGACTACCTGAATTGAGCCCTCCCTCACATGTCACTCGACCATTTGTCGCCTTAAGCTCATCAAAGCTCTCCTCTAGAACCACAGGAAATGACATATGATAAAATCCATCTGGCGCGCTTATCGTCGCAAGATCATTGTCAAACAAAATACCATTACTTGAACTTACTTTATCACTCAATCGGATCAATTGTCTTACCGTGAAAATCCTATCTTCATTATCCGCTAATTTTGCTTCTAAGATAAAACTACCCGAACTCTGTAAGTGTGGCGTTACATTTATGCTACAACTATTATTCGCAGCTACTATCGAACACAGCTCACTTTTTACGTCAGCAAGACTATTCATTACCTTATTACTAACTGTATCAATAACATCTATGCTTTTTAAACTGAACTGATTGCTATAAGTATTATGCAGACGAATCATAAATTCTTTATTTGATCCCTGCATTGGTATTTGACCTATATTATCAAAAGACAATTTTTTTTGTACTAAGCCTACCTCATCAAGATTCTGAGCAGCAGAGGTTTCCACTCCTCCACTTGTACATGAAGCTACAAAGATTGCACTCGAAGCTCCTATTAATCTTACAATTTTTTTATATTTCACTTTATTCTTCCTTAAACTTAAGTAATTTAACGATACTTTTAATTAATTTGGTATAACCAACCACACTGCCGACATAAATAACCAAAATACCCATGTATCGGCAGCCGAGATTATATTTCTACAACAGCACAAATTACCACCTTAGGAATAATTACCACCCAATTTGATACCACCCAAATTTTTAGGGTAGATATCAAATTAGTCAAACAAAAACATCAACAAATTAAATTACAACTAATACATTACAAATCAATGTATTAGTTAATGCAAAATTAGTATCCAATGATAAAAAGACTCTATAAAATTTAATTTTTGACAATTAAAAATAAGCAAAGTCAATATGAGTATAAAAATTTATACCAGTCCAAGTTATTTCTATGAAATCGAATAATGAATGCATACACGATCAAAGATTGTTATAATCATATTCTCTATCAATTTAGCAATTAGCAGAAATCAAATTATGATCCCTAATCTATCTGAGAATACTTTTGCAGCTGCAGATATTAATGAGTATTTACGAAGTTTTACAATAATTTGTAACAGTAACAAACATATTGCTTACCTACAAGATGAAAATGATATTATTATTGCAATAAGTAATGAATTTAAACAAAAGTTTGAGATTAGCGATGGAGATCAAATACTTAACCACACCTTTGAAACTCAAGCTATTCCAAGCCTAGAAACATACAAAAATATTGCTACTTTGCTTAGCACTCAAAATAAAGTAGTACGAGAAACTGGTCAAAAACGAATCTATATGGATGTTATTAACCATAATTTAACTGCAGATTTATTTGTGGTACATAAAATGCCTATATTTGATGCTAAACATAATTTTTTATGTATACACGCTCAAATTCGGCAATATTCATTCGCCAGATTATTCAATATTGCTTCTAAAATGTATGACATCAAAGGCTTTCCAATAAAGAAAGAAGACTTCGTGCATATTGAATTAACTCATGCTCAACGAATGGTACTTTATCTTTATGTACGCAATTATTCATATAAGGAAGTTTCAATTTGGTTACATTGCTTTGG
>CAYIZV010000059.1:0-10027 GCA_964367915.1 uncultured Neisseria sp. | reverse complement strand
CCAAAGGTAAAAATACAAAACCAATTCATCAGTGAAACAATACTAATACGAATTGAGTCGATTTCAACTGACGCAAGCAAGACAAATGGAATTATTATCGGAAAGATTTTGGCTTCTTGTTGTTGTCCGCTCAGACATGCAAAACCAAACAACATAACAATAAACAAAACACTCGCACTTAGAATTTTATCAGCAAAAATTCGCTTACGTCGTTTATAGATTGTCCATAAAACTAATATCCAGCTGGGAATTACATACCAGAGTAAAGTTTGGAGATAAAAGCCAATTCCACTAAGCCATAACAATGGATGATATACAATAAATGCTGTATAGCGCGTTTTCCACTGGATAAAAAAGTCATGATCAACCTTGTTCAATTGCCAGGCATATGAGAAAAAGATTAGAGCGAAAAGCGCTATACCAGAAAGAGTGGTTATGTAATAGCTACTATTGCGCCACTCACGGTTTAAAAATGGCAAAATAATTAGCATTAGCAATGCGATAACCAAGAACTCCCCAGTGAAATTGAGCGAAATAAAAATCAAACCGACGGAAAGCATCCAACCAGAAATTCCCGGACGCTCTTGAGATTGTTGTAAGGCAGCAAAATATAGTGCAAAGCCAAGAAGAATAACAAGATTAGGAGCCAGCTGATAGGCATTATTGATAAATCCAATGCTACTAATCAGGATCATTACCACACTGCGACCATTTTTAAACGCTAAGAGCCCAGACCCAATTCGCCCCATTAAAACAATTACGGCAAAAATAATCACTGAGTTAATTAGGCGCACGGCATTAACAATATTACTAAAATCAAAAATTTTAATAATCAAAGCATAAAGCCAGAAGTAGAATGGTTGGAGGTCTAGATAAGGTGTACCCTTGGCAATATATGGAACTAACCAAGAATTAGTTGTAATCATACTTTTAACTACGGCGACTACAAATGGTTCGTACGGTTCCCATGGCTCATGGAAAAAAGTTGCACCACCGATCCAGATTAAAACCATGATGATTAATAACCATGGACGATCTTTACGGCGCGGTTTGGGATTGGGTGTATAGGTTAACATTGGGTAACTACTTGCACAATTGGATTCCAAATAAAATAGGTAGCATGACGCTACCTATTTTAACATACGCAAAGTATAATTACTTAGCAGCTCTTTGACCAAACATTCCATATTTTTGACGGAATTTGTCAACGCGACCAGCGCTATCTACTAAACGTTGTTTACCAGAATAGAATGGGTGACATACTGAGCAAACCTCAATGTGTAACGCGTCTTTAGCTAAAGTTGATTTAGTAACAAAAGTGTTACCACAACTACATGTAACAGATACTTCTTTATATGAAGGATGGATGTTTTGTTTCACAACAGTTACCTTTCAAAAGAATATGGGCTGGATTATACCAGAAACCATCTACTTATGCAAGTTAAAAATGATCTTTATGGCTAAAATCACGGAGCCTAAAGCCTAAAGCAAACAAAGAAGCAAAGTACGCTATTGCAGCTACGATGATTATCACAACCAATGATCCAATTCGTATAAACATATTGCCAGCAAAATCTAGCGGTAATTTGAATAAACAAAGCTCAATTGCCAAGCCCATAATAATTACAGCAGTTAGTAATTTAAGTAAAAACCCATACCAGCCACCTCGCGGTTGATAGAGCTTTTTCTTAATCAGGAAATAACATAAGCATCCAGCGTTTAGACAAGCACTCAGACCAATCGACAATGACAACCCAGCATGCTTAAAAGGACCGATAAATGCCAGATTCATTAACTGAGTACAACACAATACAAAAACTGCGATTTTTACTGGAGTTTTAATATCTTGATTGGCATAAAACCCCGGTGCTAACACCTTAACCAAAATTAACCCAAGTAAGCCAACCGAATAAGCTATCAATGCATAGCTGGTCATAGTTACATCGTGTAAGGTAAATTTACCATGCATAAATAAAGTCATCGTCAATGGTTTTGCCAGCAAGCCCAGACCAACAGTAGCCGGTAGCGCCAAAAGCAAACACAGACGAATCCCCCAATCTAGGATTCTAGAAAAACTTTCACGATTCCCTGAACTAGCATGTCTCGATAAGCTTGGTAACAGTATCGTACCTAGCGCAACGCCTAACACCCCTGTAGGAAACTCCATCAAACGATCAGCATAATACATCCACGAAATACTGCCACTAGGTAAAAATGATGCATATATCGTATTAATAACCATGCTGATTTGCGAAATCGAAACTGCAAAAATAGCGGGCCCCATCAAGCGTAATACTTTACGCACCGCGGGATTGTGCCAGTTTAAATTGGGACGCACCAGCATATCAATTTTTTTGAGATATGGAACTTGGAACATCAGTTGACAGAGACCACCAACAAATGTCGCCCATGCCAGAGTTAAAATCGAAGGATCGAAAAAATGGCGAAAAACTAGGATAAAAACAATAAAACTAATATTCAGAATCGTAGGAGTAAAAGATGGAATTGAAAATAAGCCCCAAGTATTTAAAATCCCCCCCATTAATGAGGCTAGCGAGATAAAGAGAATATAGGGAAACGTAATTCGCAGTAATTCAACGGTAATACCAAATTTAACTGGATCGCTGGTAAATCCAGGTGCAGTAATCCAAATTACCACACTGGCAAAAATCATTCCCAGCAAAGTTACCATTATCAGGACAAAGGATAGGATACCAGTAATTGAAGCGACAAACGCTTGCGTCTCAGAGTGAGTCTTGGTATTTTTGTACTCAGCCAAAACTGGAACAAATGCCTGCGAAAACGCACCTTCCGCAAAGATTCGGCGTAATAGATTGGGTAATTTATAGGCGACATTAAACGCATCGGTTAATGGACTAGCACCAAAATAAACTGCAGTCAACATATCCCGCGCAAAGCCAAATACCCGTGAAATAAGCGTCATACCACTAACATTAGCTAAAGAACGTAAGAGATTAGTTTTTTTTGCACTCATTTATGGCTACTCAATGAACTTCGACCATGATTTAGGCAACATACGGCTTAATATTGGAGTTTTATGGATAAATTGATGCCCAATTGCGGCTAAAGCATGGAGTAATGCCAGATAAAAAATACCATTTGCCATATACTCATGAATTTCTTTAATTGTATGACGACTATGGTAATTTAATGGCTCCATTAATGGTTCAAAATGAATTCCAAGCAAATCAAGGGGCACACCTTTAGTGAAAACCAAAATCAAACCAGAAACCGGAAGCAGGAACATTAGCAAATACAAAGTATGATGCCCGGCATGTGCCATCAATTTATTAATACGGCTAAGGCTAGGATCCATTGCCGGATAAGTATGTGTCACTCGCCAAATTATACGACACAATACCAAAATTAAAATTATACTACCAACTTGAAAATGTAGCCATTTCCAACCAGTATTGTCAATTGTAATCCCGATAAAATATTCACTAAAAATCAATAATGCGATTAACCAATGTAAAGCTTTTGCAACTCTACTATACCCTTGTTGAATTTCCATTATAATCTCCCTCTCATTTTTATTATTTTAAATGTTGTTACAGTATTACTACCTATAAACTACCGGAATATAAAGTAAAAGCTAGACGCAAGGCGACGTAGTGTACATGAGGAGCCTTGCAACGACGCTATTACAAAATAGTCTGGATGGTTACAGTGTTTCTTTGTAGCGACTTGGATCAATATAGTTCAATACCTGCTGATGATAAACGCTATCGCCAAATTGCTCAGAGATAATACTTGCAACAAAGCATGACAGTAAAATTGGTAAACTAAATTGACTTGAACCACTCATTTCAACCACCATTGCCACAGCAGTAATCGGTGATTGGGTAATTGCCGCCAAAAATCCAGCCATCCCCAGCAAGTAAAACTGAACTAACGGAATTGTATTAAAAAAATGATGCACTAAATCGCCAATTCCAGCACCAATTGACAATGCGGTTGAAAAATATCCCCCCGGAACACCTGCCGATACTGAAGCTATTGCGCCGAAAAATTTCGCTATCGCATAATACCACGGTGCATCAGTTGAACTATCCAAAAACTGTGTTGTTGAACCAGCACCATTACCAAATGACAAGCCACTGCTTAAATGACCAATAAAAGCTACAATCAAACCAAAGATCAGAGCATTTATCAGATAGTGTTTTTTACGCCAGGCATTGAAAAACCAAGTTTTATTCACCGTCATAAAAACTATTGCTTTAGTAAAAAGTGCTCCACTTAAGCCACACAAAGAACCAATCAAAATTGCAAACGGAATATGATGCCAACTATGCTGTAATTGGGTTGGACTAACCTGCCCCATATACGGTTGATTCCCTGTTAGTAAATTGGATATAAAAACTGCGCCAAGCGTACCGCCAACCAAAATTGTCGCAATCTTTGGACTAATTTTTTTAACGTACTCTTCAATTGCAAAAACCATCCCTCCGATTGGAGCGTTAAATGCTGCAGCAACCCCAACCCCGGCACCCAGTTTAATCAGAAGGCGCTGTTTAACCACGCTGATATTTTTCATCTGAGCAAATAAAGAAGAACAAATCTGAATCGTTGGCCCTTCTTTACCCAGCGAAGCGCCACCAGCGATACTCATAAAAGTCAAAAGAGCTTTACCAATCGCAGAACGGAGTGAATATGTTTTATTTAAACGATACTCATCAAAAATATCAACCGCATAACCCTGCGGCAATCCGCTACCATCGGCGTATGGGAAGTATTTTTTAAGCAAATAGACCGTAATAACAAACACTGCAGGGATGTATACATATGTTGCCCAACCGCTAAGCATAAAGATATAACGACAAATATGCTCAGCAAAGCTAATTGCATAAGTTAATAAACCACTCGCCAGTCCAATAACAATTACTAACACTAAAAACTGGAATGAAAATTCTTCTTTTAGTTCTTGAAACTTCATGAATTAGCCTTTAAACTCTTTTTAGCATAACGGTGATAAAACAGCCCACCACTCATAACTAGGGTAGAAGCAATAACCACAAAAAAAGTTATTCCCTCATCAAAAATCTGTGATTGCAACTCATCAGGAATTTGGAAAAATAATAGCACCGTAATTAAGCCACGGGGTGCCATGGTTGTAGCCAACACCACGTCACTTGACAAAGAGGTACGATGCAATACCACCCAACGCATAGCATAGGCAATCACAACAACCATAAAACCAAGCATAATTACTTTCAAACTCATCAGACCAGATAGTTTAATTGAGTAACCAAGTAAAACGAAAAAGATGCTTCGTACTATAAACCCCAAATCTTCAATCAAATCCCGCATGCTATGCAAGTTTTTATGAATTGTTACATGATTTAAATAATTGCCTAAACACTTCATTCCAAACCGAGTATTAAGAATCATTGGTAAATTACGCAAAAATACTCCAAAAATTAAGATTAGCAATAATGCGGATAGGTGAAACCACTTAGCAATAGAATAGCTTAAGATCAATACTGCTAAAATTAATATATGAAGATTTTTAACCTTATCCCGACTTAATGCTATACCCAGTACGATTGTTATTGCTAGTGATAGAACCAGCATAAAAGTAAAATTCATGCTGAATTTGCTAATATTTACTAAATTAATTTCATTGGAACTGATTAAAAAATTAAATAACAGTACACCAATAATATCAGAAAAAATTGACTCTAAAATTAAAAACTCTTTAGCAACTCCTTCTAGGTTACTCAAACTAGGAATAACTATCGCACTACTTACAATAGATAACGGAATAGCGTAAATAATTGCAGAATGTAATGATAAATTGTATGCCAACATAAAGCCACCCGCAATTAGTGCACTAGTCAAAACCACTATCACTATTGAAACACCTAGCGCCATCAGAAACATTTTATAATTGTGTCCATGCACTTCCAAATCAACCACGGCTTCCAAGACGATGATTAATAAACCTAATGTCCCAAATATTTTTAAATATGCATCTGGCATACTAAACGTAGGCAATGCAAGTTGTAAAACTACTCCACTAAGTAACAGTAAAATTACTGCAGAAATATGCAATCTTTTTTGTATATAATTGAAAAAAAATGATCCAATTAAGATCAAACAAAAAACTATTAGAAATAAATATGTATTCAAATATAATGCCCTTATCTTATATTTATTATTTTGTTAGCTAGCGCCGAATTCGTCCAGCCTTAACTGATGCCATGCCAAAAATTTTACCAATCTTAGCGTAGTGTTGGTGCGCTAAAGCACATGCTAAAGCATCTGCAGCATCTGCTTGTGGCGCACCATTTAGCTTCAAATAATGCATTACCATTTTGGTAACCTGCTCTTTTTCAGCATGCCCATAACCAACCACAGCTTGTTTAACCTGTAGTGCCGTATATTCTGCCACGGGTAAATCTTTCAATACACAGGCACTGATACAGGCACCACGTGCTTGCCCCAGCAACAATGTTGACTGCGGATTGACATTAACAAACACTTTTTCGATGCTCACTATATCAGGCTGATACTGATCAATGATACTCATTAAACCTGTCACAATGCTTTTAATTCTTTGTGATAGCTCATCACCTGAACTAGTCTGAATTACTCCAGAGCCGATATACGCTACAGTATTCTGATCTAATTGATGAATCACTCCAAAACCTGTGTTTCTGAGTCCAGGATCAATCCCGAGTATTATCATAATAAATTTACCACTAAAGATGTAATTATACTTGGATTTAGAGCAACTATAAGCACTGATTATAAACTTTTGCAAGCAGTTAACGTGTGATAAAGAAACATCGACAAAGAAATCAAGCAAGAACTTAGCTAAGTCAAATTTGCTACTGAAAAAAGAAGCGGTAACACTCCGCCTCTTTTATTTACTAAAATTACTCAATCTACACAAACTAACGATTGATTGATGATGCAATCCGAGTATAGGTGTGGCGCTTGCCGCGAATTGCAATGCTATATGCAAGAATGTTTTCTGGTAAAGCCATACCTACATAGCCAGAATCGCCAATATGATGCAAATCGGTACCGCTCATTTTGCACATCAATGCAATTTGGCGAATAGTTGACTCATCGGCGCCTTCTTGCGACGTTCCTATCGCTGTCATAGTAATCACGCCTAAACTATGTGCATAGACAATCATATCCCGAACATACTCCATGGTGATTCCCGGTACTGTTCCTGGTGCTGGTAACAAAATCACGTCAGCTCCAGCAGTAACAAACTCTTGAATGTCATGTTTGGTAATAATATTTTCCGCACCCTCACCTAAAATTCCAGAGGCATGCATTTTGCCGGCAACTAGCATTAGTCTGTCACCAACAGCAGTATTGATTTCACGCAGTGAATTGCAGATTGCAGAATTAGAAACACCATTTCCAGGATTTCCAGTTAGGATAATAAAATCCACGCCCATTGCTATAGCTTTTTTTGCATTATCAACTGTACCCAACCTGCCGCTAGTCATACCACCCCAGACTTCATCTTCTTCACCAGCAACAAAATTATTATCAACAGGCTCAAGATTAATGCCTACAATTCTACCAGTCAAATGTTTAATTGTCCGCACATAATCATTCTGGACTGTACCTTTTGGTAAACCATTAATCACGGGATTATTCACATCAAACAAATTCAAAACCAGAATGTCTGCACCTTGGCTTGCCGCAAATTCAGCATTACTTACAGTAATTAGCACTGGCTGAGTTGCACCAATAGTTTCACTCACCAAAACCCGACCTTCACTAGCGTGAATTGCATGAATCAAATCATGCTTAGTAATATTTGCCAAATCAGAAGCTGTACAATCCAAATAACGTTTCATCATAAACTTTCACAAACGTAAGCAACACCTACACTATTTAAAAATTAAACTGTGCACCAAACATTAAAAAATTAGGGTTTGAACCACTAACCGTATAATCTTCGACGTGTAACTGCCAGCTTGGCGCAACATGGAATGCTACTCCGCCGCCATATAATAATCCCATACTGGTACTATTATTACCACCACCAGTATAATCATTAATCCCCATTCCTAATTTACCATACAAATCGACTACGCCTAACGGTAATACCCCCTTGACTGCACCATCAAACAAATAGTAATTGCTTGTTCCAGTCATTCCACCTTCGATTCCAAAATATTTCATGAACATATAACCAATATTACCGCTCATTGCTAAGTTATTATTACCCGTATCAAGACCGATACCGCCATCAACATATACTGGTGAGCTGGCTACTGCAGTAAACATAACGGACGCCAATGCTAATGCCAAGATTTTTTTCATCAAATAAACCCTCTAATAATTTCTATAACTTTATTGCTCGCAAAATCCACGCAGGGACGAATTGTATCATAACGGGATACTAATTTATTACTGCTGATATAACTCAAGTGGAAGATTATCAGGGTCACGAAAAAATGTAAACCGCCTGCCGGTAAATTCATCAACTCGCACTGCTTCACATTCCACGCCATGAGTAGCCAAATGGGCAATCGCATGATCCAAGTCAGCAACAGCAAATGCTAAATGACGTAAACCACATGCTTCAGGAGTAGATGGACGTGCTGGCGGGTTAGGAAATGAAAATAACTCAATCTGGGTCTGCGAGTTAATCTGCAAATCAAGCTTATAGGAATCACGTGCTTCACGATAAGTCTCTCGAATAATTTTTAAACTCAAAACTTCACTATAAAAGTGTTTCGAACGTTGATAATCGGATGCAATAATCGCAATATGATGTACTGCATTAAAGATTGAATTAGACATAGATTTGTTGATACTTAAATAAAATGTTTTCAAATTGTAATTTATGATTTAACGGATGCTCACTCCAGCGGCTTAAAAACACCAAATCCTCTTGTAGAGCGAAGAGTTTATTATTGTTAATCTTAGTTACCAGGGCTTGCATTGCGCTGGTGTCCGTCACAAAATAATCAGCATTATTTCCATACTTAACCAACAACAAATCACTGAGCCATTTAAGCATAAAATCAAGTAATGAAGCCATACCAACCCGTTTGGGATCCATATCTTTAGACAGCGCAAAAATAGCATCAATACCAGGTTTTAACAAGGTAGCTTTTAGCTGGGTTAATTCATGATTTTCAAACGGTGGCGTAAATAGCGGTTCACCATTGAAATAACGCAGCCAAAATTCGGCATTATCTGAGTTATTTTCTACAACTAATTTTAAGGCATCATCCCATGTTGGATAGTTTAGCTGATACTTAAAACAGCGACTTTTAATTGTCGGTAATAGTTTGTTGATATTATTAGCCTGCAAAATAAATAAACAATCAGGTGCGGGCTCTTCCAAAACCTTAAGCAAAGCGTTGGCGCTATTGATATTTAGTTGCTCCGCATCAAGTAAATGGATAATCTTACACGGTGAAAGGTGGCGTGATTTACTAGCAAAATCAATAACTTCGCGAACCTGCTCAACTTTAATCTGTAAGGTTTTACGCTCTTCAGAACTATCTGCAGCTAAAAGCACAATATCAGGATGATTACCCTCGCGCCATAAAATACAAGAATTGCATTGTCCGCAAGCATGCAAATCTTGTGGGCTTTGACAGAGCGCAAATTGAATCAATTCATTAGTTAGTTCTGCCCGACCAGAATTAGCCGCACCATGGATCAACAAAGCTCCAAAATTACGTTTTTGAATATTAGCCGCTAAATTTAGATAATCTTGCGTATGCCAGCTATACACTCTAGCGTTCCTTCGCTAGTAAGTGCTCCAGATGACGAACTAATTGTTCTCTGGTATGGGCAATAGGGTGATTGGTCATAATTTTTTTTATACGCTGTGGTTCGTCTGCGGCAAGCTGGTGGTAGGTATTTTGTACTCGCGCAAAAAATTCACGTGATTCAAGTTCAATTCGATCTAGCTCTCGCCCACGACTTAATCTATCCATCGCCAAAGATAGCGGTACATCAAATAAAAATGTCATGTCGGTGGTTAAAGTTGGCTCTAATAAACCATAAACCA
>CAYIZV010000058.1:0-18452 GCA_964367915.1 uncultured Neisseria sp. | reverse complement strand
TCCTCACCTACTAGGTGTAGGCTTCGTCATAAATCGCCTACTAGTATTTCCACACTCGTGTGTTCGAATCAGTTTGAGTATACATATAGCAACCCTGAGCGCTCGCAACTGTTGCTGGAAAACTAGCGAACCCAGCAATCAAGCAGATGGTCATTAATTACACCGATTGCTTGTAAATGGGCGTAAATAGTAGTTGAACCAACAAATTTAAAGCCGCGAGCTTTTAAATCTTTAGCAACCCGATCTGATAATTCACTAGTCGCTGGAACTTGGCTTAAGCTAACCCAGCGATTGTCAACTATCTGATTATTTGTAAAACTCCAAATGTAACTGTCAAATGAGCCATACTCCTGCTGAATTTGGATAAATAATCGAGCATTGTGTACAGCCGCTTCAATCTTAAGCCGATTGCGGATTATCCCAGTATCCAGCATTAGTTCTTCAATTTTATTCCGGTCAAATTTAGCCACTTCGTCCACATTAAAATCAGCAAAAGCATTCCGGTAACCTTCGCGACGTTGCAAAATCGTGTACCAGCTTAGTCCAGCTTGCATCGTTTCCAACAGCAAAAATTCAAAATGCTTATGTTCTTCATGTAATGCTTTACCCCACTCATCATCATGATAGCGTTGATATAAAACTGATTTATTACACCAGCCACAGCGATTTTTACCGTCATTTAATAATTCAAGTGTCTTTTTTGCCATACCCATACCCTGATTAATAATTAATTCTCTACCAATTCATTAACATCAATATAGCGCATCCCTGCACTCTTTGCTGCCGCAAATCCAGCAAAATGATCTTCAAAAACTAGGCAATTCTCAGGTAAGATACCTTGATCCTGAGCCGCTTTTAAAAATACATCAGGCGCAGGCTTCCCGTGGATAACATCTTCAATCGCAAATACTTGTTGAAAGTAAGCAAAGACATCATTTATGTGCAACATTTGCACTACAGCCTGTTTTGCCCCACCCGAAGCCACAACCATTGGCAGTTTACCGTGATACTTCTTAACAATAGCAAAGACCTTCTCAATCGGAGTAACATGCATAATGTACTGCTCGAGAAATATTTTTTTCTTATATTCCTGCAGTTCTTTAATATCCAGAGTATAGTTCAGCTTGGCAGCTACCGCTGCTACCATCCGCCCGCCGCTTACACCTGCATACTCACGAATAAATTCATCTTCTTCAATGAAGCTCAAACCTTGGCTAAGAAATGCATCACGCCATGCTTGATAATGTAAACTCAATGTTTCCATCAAAGTTCCATCGCAATCAAAAATCAGGAGTTGAATATCATGAGTTTTGATCATATCATCAATAATTTGTTGTGAAATCATATTAAATCCTATTTACTCCGCGCTTCTAGCTCTTCCCAGCGCGCTAATTTCTCAATCAATAGATCATCAATTTCCGCCACTCGCGAGTGATATTTTGCCTATAATTTGCACTCAAGCTGACAATCATAAGGCTCTTTTTCCACATGGTACTGACTATATTCCTTGGCTTCTATACAACCCACTGCGTAATAGAAGGCATGACTTTCTACTGCAGAATGAGACGAAATATATAATTTTGCAGCACCATGCTCTTTTGCCCAGATTTTTGCCAAATGAAATAATTCCTTTCCAATTCCTTTTCCCCTCATATCCTCGGATACATGGAGACTTGACAGGTCAAGATACTCATTATTTGTTCCCAAAAAACCTGACTCTACGGAGGCAAATCCTTTTAACATTTCATTTGAAAATACTCCAAAGACAATGCCACCTGATATTAAAGTATTCTGGAGACTAGTTACTAGCATTAGATACTCTTCCCTATTCCAATCATTGGTAAAGGACATTTCTTTTATACACCACGTACCGTCTATTTTACGCCAACAGCGTGTTACAGTTTGATGACGCTGAAAATGCTCAAATAAGTTTAGGTTAATCTCGTCAACTTTTAACTCTTTAAAATGCATACATACCCCCAATACTGTATTTATTGTGCACAACTAGATACTTAAATATAAGTATAGTTTTAAAAATAAATACCAACACTACTTACTCCGCGCTTCTAACTCTTCCCAGCGCGCTAATTTTTCAATTAATAAATCATCAATTTCTGCGACACGTGCGTGATATTTTGTTGCCAAATCAGGATCGGTTTTATACAACTCTGGGTCTTGGAGCTGCTGATTAAGTTGGGCTTGTTCTGCTTCAAGTTTAGCCAATAAATCGGGCAACTGCTCAAGTTCAGATTTTTCTTTATAGGATAATTTACTCCGATTTGCAACAGGTGCTGGAGTAATCGCGACGGGGGGCGCACCAGCTGTATTTGCAGTAGCTGAAGGTTCAGCAGCTACGGCAGAAGCTTTGGCAGCAGAATAAAACTCCGCAAAATAACGGTCTTTATAACTAAACCAATCACTATAGCCACCGCTAAACTCTAAAATATTACCTTCCCCCAGAAATACCCAGGATTGAGTTACAACATTATCCAAAAATTCCCGATCATGACTCACCAAAAACACTGTACCGGGGAAATTAGCCAATAACTCTTCAAGTAATTCAAGCGTGTCCATATCCAAATCATTGGTTGGCTCATCCATCACCAAAACATTGGCGGGCTGCGAAAACAAACGAGCCAATAATAAACGATTACGTTCACCACCCGATAGCGAGCCAACTGGAGAACGAAAGCGTGCTGGATCAAACAAAAATTCTTCTAAATAAGTTGCAATATGTTTACGTGCACCATTGATAAAAATATAATCCTGCCCCTGCCCGATAACTTCCTGAATCGTTTTGTCGTCGTCAAGTTGTTGGCGTAGCTGATCAAAATAAGCAACTTCCAGCTTGCTACCAAGTTTAATCTTACCCGAAACTGGCGTAATTTCCCCTAAAATGGTTTTGAGTAAAGTAGTTTTACCAATCCCGTTACTACCGATCAAGCCAATTTTATCACCGCGCAAAATTTTGGTTGAAAAATCATTGATAATCACTTTATCACCAAATGCTACTTTAACATTCTCAACTTCTGCAACAATTTTACCGGAACTAGCCGCGCTATCAATTTGAATCTTAACCGAACCAATATGATCGCGACGTTCTTTGCGAATATTACGCAGTTGCTCCAAACGTCTCACCCGTCCTTCATTCCGTGTACGGCGAGCCTCAATCCCTTTGCGTATCCAAACCTCCTCTTGCGCGAGTAGTTTATCAAATTCAGCATTGGATTTAGCCTCATCGGCTAATTGGCGGGCTTTTAATTCCTGATATTTGGTAAAATTACCTGAATAACTCCGTAAGCTTCCACGATCTAATTCTAAAATCTTGGTTACCGTATTATCCAAAAAGCGCCGATCATGGGTAATTAAGACAATTGCCCCGGCAAAATTATTGATAATTTGTTCAAGCCACTCAATCGCAAAGACATCCAGATGATTGGTTGGTTCATCCAGAAACATTACATCCGGGCTTGCCACCAGTGCTTTAGCTAAAGCAACTTTTTTGCGCATTCCACCCGACAATGCACCGACTGATTGATGACCATCCAAGCTCAACTCAGAGAGTGTCTTATCAATAAGATTTTTAGCTACCCAGCCATTATGGTGTTCCAGTTCGTGCTGTAAAGCAGTCATTTGTTCTAACAACTCATCACTATAATCAACTGCCATTTGATCTAATACTGCATAGTAATCCTGTAATGTTTGAGTTAAATTTCCCAAACCGCTCATTACTTCTTGAAAAATTGTATTCTCTGGGTTCAAATCTGGCTCTTGTGCCAGATAGACAATCTTTAATCCATCTTGATAATGTATCCGCCCGTCATCGGCGGCATGTGCACCTGCCAATACTTTAAGCAAAGAGGATTTACCCGCTCCGTTACGTCCGATTAAACCATATTTATCATTTTTTTCCAGCGCCAAACTAACTTTATCTAAAAGTTGATGATGTCCAAAAGCCAAGCTTAATTTATCTACCGTAATTATTGCCAATTTATGTTTACCTTTTTATAACGATCTACTTAATATGTTTAATAGATTATATCATATACTTGCTATCTTGAGTTCTGGATTGCCCCCAAATACAACAGCCAAAAAGCTAGAAGCGATGCCCCTATAACATTAGAGATAGTGAGACTAGATAGAAAAATGGAGGGTTTGGATCAGTCAGGGTACAATAGACAGATTATTTGGAATAAGCGTAACTACTTATCTTTGTCACAAAAATAAGTCTAACGGTGAAAATATATGTCACAGTAAATTAACCCAATCACGATGCATGATTAATTTGACCAATTTTATATTTTTACTGAATTGCATTCCATGCTATACATGCTTTATCAACAACTTTCTGATAATTATCAGAACACTGATTAGCAAAGTAATGTTTGCGTAACTACCGCCAAACTTGTTCTAGCGCATTTGAACGCTGGTGAATATCAAGATAATGGATTTGATACCCCCGCTGCTTGCGGCGGAGGTATTTATTTACCGTGTAACTACACAGATACCAGACAAAATAACTTAGCTAAGACCAAATTGCTTATGCAGAATCTTGTCGAAGAGACTCCGCGGAAGAAATCGCCGAGCAAATGCACCCTGATGTGCTACTTTGCCGGATGGATAACTTAGGCGTGGTATTTTGTCGTTGGCTGCCAGAATAATAGTTTCGGCTACGCTTTCGGCGTTATCGGCCGCAGACATTGCACTTTTGTATGCAATGAGATATTTTTTGCGACTTTCGTCGTAATCAGATAGCAGCTGGTCTGGTGGTATAACACTGGCATCAAATGACGTCTTAGTAACACCAGGTTGAATTACTGAGACTCGGACACCGAACTCCCGTACTTCATGATCAAGAGACTCAGAATAGCCCTCAATAGCATGCTTGGTTGCTGCGTAATGTGCGTTGTACGGAGCTGGAATAACTCCTAACCCGGAACTAAGATTCAATATCCGTCCACTAACCTGCCTACGCATAATGGGCAAAACTGCATTACTTACCCTAATGACTCCGAGTACATTGGTTTCAAATAGAACTCGTACTTGGGCAATCGAGCTCTCTTCCGCTGCTGCTGGACCAAGACCGACTCCGGCATTGTTGACTAACAGATCAATGCGCCCCTCCAGTCGGAATAGTTCATCAACAGCAGCTTTGACTGATGCCTCGTCCGTTACATCCATCGACAGCATCGTCAAAAGCTCGCTCGTATGAGATCCGCGCCTACTAGTACCATAAACTTTGTAGCCAGCTAAGGCAAGTTTTTTGGCAGTGGATTCTCCAATTCCTGATGATGCACCGGTGATGAGGACGATACGTTTGTTTATTTTCATTGAAAGTTCCTTTTTATATCTGGTTTATGGTTAAAAAAAGATTAGAAAACTCTGATACCAATTCACAAGAGAGTTGGGTATCAATATTCTTACTATCACATTTTTACAATCACTTTACCTTTGGCCCGTCCGGTAGCAAGATACTCAAGAGCTTCTTTTGCCTGCTCAAAAGTGAATACTTTGTCAATAACTGGTTTGATTTGCTCTGTCTCTAGCATACGAGCTATTTCATTAAGTTGTACACCATCTGAACGTACGAAATGAAACGAGTAATTCACACCATGCTTCTTAGCATGACGCATGATCTTATAACTCATAAGTCCGAACACAAACCTGAAAATGAAGTTCAAGCGTCTCTTCTCGGCAAAGGCTGCATCCAGTGGACCAACAATTGAGATGATCTTACCTCCAGGTTTGAGAATGTCTAAGGATTTCTCAAGCAGATCACCTCGGATAGTACAAAATACCGCATCATAGTCATGCAGCACTTTCTCGAACTCTTGCCTCTTATAATCCACCACTTCATCCGCACCAAGATTATGTAATAGTTCAACATTTCCTGTACTGGTAGTAGTTCCTACCTTAGCCCCAAGATGCTTTGCCAGCTGGATAGCAAATGTGCCAATCCCTCCCGATCCAGCCGGGATAAAAATCTTCTGTCCGGTGCGAAGATTGAAGCGTTCCTTTAACACTTGCCACGAGGTGAGCCCGACCATAGGAATCGATGCAGCCTGCACGAAGTCCAAATTGGAGGGTTTGAGTACCGCAGCACTCTCCGGCACAACTGCAAATTTCGCAAGTGCGCCATTACCCATATCAAAGATGCTTGCGAAGATCTCATCCCCTGGCTTGAAAATTTTTACATTACTACCAACTTCTGTTACCACACCAGCCAAGTCACTGCCAATTGTGGCTGGAAGCTGGAAATGTAGAATTGCTTTAAACATTCCGGTTGGAATCATGTTGTCAATTGGATTCAAACCAACAGCTTTGACTTGCACCAATATTTCGTTTGCCTTTAACTTAGGGCTGGGAATGTCAACAAATTCGATACTCGGTGATTTGCCATATTTTTTGAATGTGAGTGCTTTCATATTAATCTTATTCCTATTATGATCTGTAAAGTTACTCTAAAAGTTAATATAATTATTTAAATTAACCACCTAATCTATTTCATTAGGTAGCCTCTAAAAACTTTGGACATTTTTACAAAGTCCCTGAAGCAGTAGTCGTCTCTTAACTTGTAATGCACTATCACTGATAGCTTTCTTACTGTGGCTATTTTTATTTTCACAAAGCCTTTGTTCCTTTCTATTGATAAATATTAAGTTTTCGAAAAAGATATTCTCGATATTGGACTAAGACCGCACTAGTCATTTGTTTATCACCTAAGCCACGATACAACATCAATGCGCCTTGTGAACATGCAAGCCACATTAGTGATAGTTCATGGAGATTGATATCAATTTGTTATTGCTGGGCAGCTCGTTCAATAAGTTCTTCAAAAAAACTGCTGCATCCAAAATTCGATCTTTAGTTGACATAAACATCTGCCATAAGAATTAAATTAGCTTAAGTAGAAAGCGCTTGCCGCTTGTAATTTATAATTAATTGTTTTGTTAGTCAGTAATTTGTTGCTCATGCAATTTCTCTTTATTGAATTTATTTTAATATTTATAGAATCTCAGCTTTTATAAAATACAAGTACAGTGCATATTATAATACAGACCGGTCGGTTTATCAATATATATTAAAATTTATTTATTTTCCATAGTCAATCAGAGAGGTAAAAACCATTAATGAGTTTATTCTATTATAAAATAATTTTCATTCAATATTTTAAATACATACCTTCATAACAAATTATTCAATTAATGACAATCATCAATCAGCTGATTATTATCCTCATAGTGCAGCGCATCAATTAATTAGGTTAACTTTACGAAGAATCATAGTACAATAGATGGTTATATTTTTTGAACGACTCAAGTTACGACTTGATACCAATATGATCATACCTTACAAATGGAGCACCACCAATGAGTGATAAATTTAAACTAAATGAACAACTAACTAAAGATGCATTGGACTATCACCGCCTGCCCACACCTGGAAAAACTCAGGTCGTTTCAACCAAACCTGTAGCAACCCAGCGTGATTTATCTCTGGCGTATTCACCAGGTGTTGCAGCCCCGTGTTTAGAAATTGAAAAAGACCCTAAGACAGCTTATGAATATACCAACCGAGGTAATTTGGTAGCAGTTATCAGTAATGGAACAGCCGTACTTGGCTTGGGCAATATTGGAGCTCTTGCTGGTAAGCCAGTTATGGAAGGTAAAGGAATTTTATTTAAAAAATTTGCCGGAATTGACGTTTTTGATATTGAGGTGAATGAAACAGATGTTGACAAATTTGTCGATGTAGTTGCGGCTTTAGAACCTACTTTTGGTGGTATCAATTTAGAAGATATTAAAGCACCAGAATGTTTTGAAATTGAACGTAGACTAAAAGAACGCATGGCAATCCCAGTCTTTCATGATGATCAGCACGGAACTGCAATCGTAGTTGCTGCCGCGACTATCAATGGCCTAAGCATCGTTAACAAGAAAATTGAAGAAGTTAAAATCATTGTATCTGGCGCTGGTGCTGCTGCAATTGCCTGTTTAAATCTCTTAGTGAGCCTTGGCGCACAAAAGAAAAATATCTACGTTTGCGATTCTAAAGGTGTTATCCACTCGGAACGCGAAGGTAAACTAGACTTCTCTAAACAACAATATTGTCAAACCACTTCTTACCGCACCTTAGATGATGCAATTGAAAACGCAGACATTTTCTTAGGTCTGTCAGGTCCTAATACGGTCTCGCAAGACTCTATTCGTAAGATGGCGCCAAATCCATTAGTTTTTGCTTTAGCAAATCCAACACCAGAGATTATGCCAGAATTAGTTCTGGAAGCACGTCCAGATGCAATTATGGCAACTGGTCGCAGTGATTATCCAAATCAGGTTAACAATGCTCTATGCTTTCCATATATCTTTCGTGGAGCATTAGATTGTGGTGCAACTGCAATCAATGAAGCGATGAAAGTTGCAGCAGTCCACGCGATTGCTAACTTAGCAAGGATGGAACCAAATGAGATGGTAACCAGTGCTTATGGCGGGCAGGAACTGTGCTTTGGACGCGAGTATTTGATTCCTAAACCACTTGACCCACGCTTGATTGAAGTGATCGCGCCAGCAATTGCCAAAGCGGCAATGGAAAGCGGTATTGCTACTCGTCCAATCGATGATTTTAATGCATACGCTCAAAAGTTAAATGAGTATGTTTATCGCTCAAGCATGATTATGCGCCCTATCGTCAATGCTGCTAAATTACGTCCAATGCGTATCGTCATTTGTGAGGGAGAAGATGAGCGTGCCTTACTGGCAGTATCAGAAATCAAAGAACTAAAACTGGCACGTCCAATACTAATCGGTCGACCATTTGTAATTGAAAAACGGATTGAAAAACTAGGGCTTAAAATCGAAGCTGGGGTAGATTTTGAATTGGTTAACATTGAAAATGATTACCGCTATAAAGCATTGTGGCAACGTTATTACCAACTTACCAAGCGCAAAGGAGTTACCGAAGAAACTGCGCGCGATCATATGCTAACTCGCCGTACACTAATTGGTGCAATGCTAATTAGCAATGGCGATGCGGATGGCATGGTATGTGGATTGGATGGCAAATATCACAATCACTTTGAAACGATTAAAACCGTTATTGGCTATGATAATCCGAATAAAATTGCCGCAGCAATGAATGCACTAATTATTCCAAGTGGAACATTATTTATCGCAGATACACACGTTAATGAAAATCCAACTGCGGAACAATTGGCGGAGATCACGCGGATGGCAGCGAAAGTTGTTCACACTTTTGGTGTAATGCCACATATTGCTTTAGTTTCTCATAGCAGCTTTGGTTCTCATGGTGACTCACCTAGCGCAATAAAAATGCGCAGTGTATTGGAGATATTGCAAAAAACAGATCCAGAGTTAATCATTGATGGTGAAATGCACGCTGATGCAGCATTGATTCCGGACATTCGCGCCCGTGCGATGCCTGATTCTCCATTGGTGGGACCAGCTAATTTGATGGTGATGCCAAATATCGAGGCTGCGAATATTTCGTACAACCTAATGCGTGTGTCTTCATCCGATGGTGTAACGGTAGGACCAATCTTGATGGGAATGAATAAACCTGCTCATATTATTAGCCCAATCTCAACCGTGCGCCGTTTAGTTAATATGGTTGCACTGGCATCCGTTGAAGCTCAACTAAAATCATAATTTCAAATTTTACCCAGCAGCCAGTTTAATAATAAACTGGCTGCTGGTCTAAGTTTTTTCAAGGGGGTAAATATGTCATATAAAAAAAATTCTCTAGTCTTAGCTTTGATCACGGGTTCTTTAGTGATTAGCTCTTGTTCAGATAAAAATAAATCAGCTTCTGGCAATGCAGCCAGCGATAGTAGTAGCAAAGTTATTAATGTTGACTTGGGAGCTGATATTGCTACTCTTGATCCACAAATGGCAGAAGATGTACAAAGTACGAGAGTCGCTTATGATTTGTTTGAGGGATTAGTTACAACTGATCAAAGCAATAAACCAATCCCAGGTCTAGCAGAAAAATGGGATATCTCACCAGACAATAAAACTTATACTTTCCATCTACGTCCGGGTATCAAATTTTCAGACGGAACGCCGATTACTGTAGATGATATCATCTTTAGTTTTCAGCGCCTTGCCGATCCCAAAGTTGCTTCACCATATAATTTATTAACTTCAAATATCGTTAATGGGCAAGCCATAATAGATGGCAAAGCAGCAGTTAATACACTTGGAATCAAGGCACTGGACTCGAATACCATTCAAATTACTCTAAACCATCCTGATAGCGCATTTCTGTCAATTTGTGCTCAGCCTGAATTAGCAGTTGTCTCAAAAGCCAATGTTACTAAATTTGGAAGCGCATGGACTGATCCTAAAAATATGGTTACATCTGGTGCCTATAAATTAGATGAGCGCGTGATTCAGGGATATATTCTGGAAAGTAAAAATCCTAATTATTACGATGCAAAAAACGTTGCAATCGAACAAGTCAAATTTTTCCCGATTGTCGATAAAAACTCTTCTTTAAGCCAATATAAATCTGGTGGCTTAGATATCACTTATCTATTACCAATTGACCAATACAAAACCATTAAGGCACAAATGCCTGAGCAAGAACATACTGTATCGTGGGAAACTATTGAATACCTTGATTTCAACATGACATCGCCAAAATTCAAAGACAATATTAAGCTACGCCAAGCATTATCAATGGCTGTAGATCGTCAGGCTATCGTTAAAGATGTTATGGGTCAGGATCAAAAACCACTATATGCCTATACTACTTCAACAGTTGAAGGTGGTAAGTTTGCTGGCTTAGATTATGAATGGTCAAAATGGTCGCGCGATCTCCAAGTAGCAAAAGCACAACAGCTTTTTAAAGATGCAGGTTACGGACCGAATCATCCGTTGCAAGTTTCTATCTCATACAATACTCGTGATGATCACAAGAAAAAAGCAATTGCTATTGCTTCAATGTGGCAGCAGGTTTTTGGTGCCGATAGTATTCAGGTAACATCTGCAAATCAGGAATGGAAAACATTCTTGCAAGCCCGCCATAAAGGTGATTATGATCTAGCGCGGGACGGTTGGGTTGCTGATTATGATTCAGTAGATAGCTATACTAATTTGTATATGTGTAACGGTCCACAGAATAACGCGCATAGCTGCACCTCTGGTTATAATGATTTGATTACTAAAGCGCAAAATTCATCAGATGCCAATCAGCGCATTGCATTAACCCGTCAAGCGCTCAAAGCTGCGATGGATAATTATGTGGTGATTCCACTTTATCAGGATACTTATTATCGCTTGGTTAGTCCTAAAGTAAAAGGTTATACGCCTGAGACTAACCACTTGGATCATGTAATGAGTAAATGGTATAAGTTTTAAGTATAAGCAGATAAAAAAGCCAGAGAATAATCTTCTCTGGCTTTTTTATCTCATAGCGCTAACAAGTCTACTCTGCGGCTTGAGCCTTAAGTTCCATAACATCGCGCATTGCTTTTGCCAATGGTTTAACAAAAATAAATAAAATCAAAGCAAAAACTGTTGCACCAATTCCGATGTAAGCAAATAAGGCTTGATAACCGTGCAAAACATCTGCATTTGAAGTTACTTTGCTTTCGTCTACGCCACCAAAACCAGCCAGCATACCGCCAAGCTTCATTCCAATAGCAGTAGTCACAAACCATACAGCTTGAGCAAAACCACCTAAGCGTAATGGCATTAATTTTGAAACCATAGACAAACCAATTGCAGAAATCAGCAATTCACCTAAAGAATATAAACCATAACCCAAGAATAACCAAACCAGAGAAATAGTAGAATTCGCATCACTTAAAAAACAGCTTAAAGCTAACAGCACATAGGCTAAACCACAGACCAACATCCCAAACGCAAATTTGGCAGGGATTGATATCGGAGCTTTTTTATGCTCTGAACGAACATAAATACTAGCCAAAATTGGCGATAACAAAAAGATATAGAACGGGTTAAAGCTCTGCGTAACTTCAGGAGGAATAACAAAACCAAAAACATCATTACGCACATTATGTACTGCAAACAATGTCAATGAGGTTGACATTTGCATATACATAACCCAGAAGAAAATTGATTGGACTAATAGGATAAATGCAATCATCATACCCTTGCGTTCAAAATCATTTAAATATGAGCGTAAGGTAAAAAAGATGATAAATACTACACCAGCAACTGAAAACAATATGATTTTACTAAGTGCTGGATTTTTTAATAGTAATCCTAAGCCATAAGCCAGCACAATACCAACTAATGAAATAGCAAACATTATCAAAAATTTATTTTGTCCACTTTTCCCAACTTCATTATCACTATTGACAAAATTTTTATGTAAAATAAAATAAGAAATCAATGCAACAAACATACCGATTCCGCACAAACCAATTGCAAATCCATAAGAGGTTTTTATTGCAACAAAAGGAATAATAATCATGCTGAAAAAGCTACCTAGATTGATTGACATATAAAAGTAGGTAAAGGCAGAATCAAAACGTGGATCAGTTGGTTTAAAACAACGATTAACGTAATTACCAGCATTAGTTTTGAAGAAAATATTTCCAACTAATACCATACCCATGCCCCAATAGAGAGAATGTACATCAGACACTACGCCGAAGCTGCCATACCCTACCATCAGAAAGATAATACCAAGTAAATAGGTGCGACGTAAGCCTAGCACCTTATCACCTAAATAACCGCCAACTACTAGTAATGCGTATAATAATGCTGAAAAGGAGCTAAATAGATCCGTTGCCTCATTTTCTTTTAAACCAAATTTTTGGATAAAAAACAACACTGCAACTGCCTGAAGCCCATAAAAAGCGAAACGTTCCCAAAATTCAATGAATAATACCGCGTAAAATGTCTTCGGCATATGCCAAAAACCATGCTTATCGTTTGATACTGCAGCAGTCATAACTACTCCTAATAAAATATAGTCTTATATTTTATCAGAATGACTTAGTTAAGCGTGTGGTTTATATGCTGCAGCGCACTACAAGCAGGATCAGTTTATAAACTGTAGCTGCGATCGCCGGAAGTAAACCCCAGCCACTCATCCTGCTCGATATTTTTACTAAAGCCGCAGACTTTAAAACTTTCACCCATTTCATTAGGTGATACGAGTTTATTTATTTGATTAGAAACTTGCAAATACTCAGGCTCACTCAGCTCGGATTTGAGCTGCTGCATTTGCTTGGTAAGTCCGCAGTTCAATAAAAAATTAGCTTGGGTAGTATAACCAATAAATTCTAATTGAGAATCTAAAGCAGTAATAACAATAGAGCTCCAGTCAACACTAGCGGTAATATCACAGACACCTGGATAATGCAGGACGCTATCCAAAACCTGTTGTCGGTAAAAACCACGCAAAGTTCCGCGATTCTTTTGCGGATGATAATATTCAGAAGCTCCATAACCATAGTCAATCAGAAGAATTGCACCGCGTTCCAAACTTTCAGCCAAAGTTCGAATAAAGCCTCGCGAACTGAGATTAACTTCAGTTTGATAATCTAGGTAAGGTAAATTTAATTTTTGAATGACATTAACCGCTGGAGAGCTAGCACAATAATCACGATAAAAATATCCTGATTCGGGCGAATATCCAACACCTAATTCACTAATCTCCTGATTATTCACGCTTACCAAATTGCAGGGTTGAGCATCCAGAACTTCATTGGCCAGCATTACACCATTAAAGCCTGCAGGTAAGCTTTCCAGCCATAAAACCTTACTCAGGTATTGCGGACATCTTTCAGCAATCATAGCGCGTTGCCAAAGTGCCAAATCAGCGCTTAACTCAAGAATATAATAATGCTCTATTTGTGAACCTAGTGTAATTAGGATATCGCAAGCCAATTTTCCATTACCAGCACCAAATTCGAGAATATTAGCATCAAGACCAAAACTAAATAACTCGCTAATTTGTCGAGCTATCAGCTGCCCAAATAAATCAGAAATCAGCGGAGCTGTTACAAAATCACCACGCGCACCAAATTTAAATAATGGATTGGAGTAATAACCCAGCGAGGGATAATAAAGTGCAAGCTCCATATAACGCGCAAATGAGATTACCCCACCGGATTGCTCTATTTCATTATTGATAATATTTTGTAGTTTTTGGGTTAATTGATGTTCTTCAGGAGAGAGTTGAAATAATTCAGCATTATTATCAGTCATCAGTAGTATTCCTACCTTTAGTTTTAAGAGTAAATTCACTGCGCGGAACTGCCTGTTTCCAGTTATACCACCAGTCTTGAGAATAAAGTTTTGCCAACTCGGGATTATTTCTTAGCACTAGTAAATTTTCAGCATTTTTAGTTTCGGCTGCTTTGGTAAAATTAAATGATCCAGTAATTACCGTTTTATCATCAATAATCATTACTTTATCATGATAAATTGCGTGTTTTACATCAATCCGTAAATCAAAGCCTTGATTAGTAAAAAATGTACTTGAGGAATATTTTTGGCTAATCTGGCTTTTATCTAAGATTAATTTAACCGCTACACCGCGTTGTTTCGCCTTAAGTAATGCTTCTGCGATATCTTTGGAGGTAAAACTATAGGCTGATACTAAGATAGTTTGCTTGGCCTCAGAGATAGCTTTAACTACAGTCTCAGTAACGCCATTATTTGGGCTAAATGCAACCTCAATAGTGCCACTAGCATGAATCACGGTTGGGTGCGGTGAGCCTTGTTCGCCAAACAGAGCCTCTAAACGTTCTAGTAGTCCATCATTAGCAAAAACGATTCCTACCGCACACGCCACTGCAATTATGCCTGCAATCCAACTCTTACGCAACATTATCTAACCTCTTAGCATTAGCCTGATAAACTGCCAAGCCAATTAGTAAACCTAAGACACTAGCAAAAACTACATCACTTAACCAATGATTAATAGTGTAAACTCGCGAAAAACATACCATTAGCCACCACCAGATTAAGATAGTACGCACAATCTTATGTCGGTAATAGATGAAGAATGGAACTAATGCTGCTACCGTACTAATAGTATGACCTGATGGCATACTATTATAAGCATACATCAAATCAGAAAAATGTTTAGCACCACTCTCAAAGAAAGCGAAAAAATGCCATTGATCCAAGCCGATTGCCGGGCGTTGCCGGTTAAAGACAAACTTAAATACTCCATTTGCCAATCCACCATAGATTGAAGCCATCAGACTGATTTTGGTTACTAGTGCAAATTGTTTAAGCTTAAAATAATCCGCTAACATCGCTATGGTAAATAATAGTCCAGCAACAAAACCACCTTCAGCACAGGAGCAAATAAAATCCCAGAAAGTATAGGCATGAGCATTCAGCTCTACCTTTTTAATCCAAATAGTAAAAGGTAAATCAACCCACTCAATCAAGGCTAAAATAATTATTAATAAAAGCGGAATAAAGATACGATATTGGCGAATGAGTTCTATTAACCGAGTAAAGACACCATGCCAATAACCATCACGTAAAAGATTGATTAAGATCGGAGCGGCAACCAGAATATAAAACACCCCCATTACATTTAGAAATGGGGGCATGTGGTAGGTAAAAAAATCCATCTAGGTTGTTACCCGAGTTTTTCTACTTGACCAAATTCAAGATCTACTGAGGTTTCACGTCCAAAAATCTGAACATTAACCCGTAGACGGAATTTATCATAAAGTACATCTTCAATTACCGCATTAAAGTCAACGAATGGACCATCAACGATACGTACTTTTTCACCAATCTCAAACTCAACTTTATGCTTGGCTTTTTCTTTAGAGTCATTTACTTGTTGTAAAATGCTATCAACTTCTTTTTGCGAAATTGGTACTGGACGAGAATCTTTCGCCACACCAATAAAGCTCGAAACTTTAGGTGTTTTGCGAACTAGCAAACCAACTTCATCTGAGTAGTCCATCTTCACCAGCACATAACCTGGGAAAATTTTACGATCATTTTCACGTTTTTTACCGTTACGAACTTCTTCAACTTTTTCTTTTGGTACTAAAATAACTTTGGTCTTAAGGTACTCATCAATTTGCGCATCGTTTTCTAAATCACTACCAATGCCAAAAGCTTCGCGAATTGAGTTAGCTTTATCAACTAGTCCAAGATGAACATAATCATTAACTTTATTAATAATATTTAATACTAAGGTACTTTGAACCTTATCTTCCATATTCGTAGCAACTTGTACTACATACCAAGCCAAACTCATTAGCTACCCTTTCCTAGGATTACACCGTATAACAACCATGCCAGTGAACTGTCAACTAACCATAGGAACAAACCCAAAATGATTACAAACAAAAACACAATCCATGTAAACTGCATAGTCTCTTTACGAGCTGGCCATACTACTTTTTGCATCTCACGATAAGAGTCACGTACATAGCCATGAAGATTAATTCCCATTGGAGCTACAAAGAAAAACGTGCCTAATGCGGCAGCTAAAGACAGGATAAAAATGCCCCATTTTAGCCATACATTCATTTCCAAACCATAAAACAAGCCAATTCCCAATGCCAGCAAAAGGAATGCTACATAATTAAATATACCACTGGGTTGTTTTATTTCATCAGATTTAACTGGTGTATTCATCTAAAAGCAATCTTATAAAAATTTTTACAGGGAGGAATTATACCATTAACCACAAGCAGGCGCAAACATATATACTATGCTAGTATTACTTTAGATTTTTAATAATTCCTAAAAAAGGAGCCGGGATAATATTTCCCGGCTACCTTTTATATATGGCAGGTCAAGAGGGCTTCGAACCCCCAACCCTCGGTTTTGGAGACCGATGCTCTACCAATTGAGCTATTGACCTATATTTCCAATATACTTACGCAGTGATTTTAGAAACTACACCAGCACCTACAGTACGACCACCCTCACGGATAGCAAAACGTAGACCTTCTTCCATCGCAATTGGTGCAATCAATTCTACGTTAATACGTACGTTGTCACCAGGCATAACCATTTCAGTACCTTCTGGTAATGCAACAGCACCAGTCACATCCGTTGTACGGAAGTAGAATTGTGGACGGTAGTTACTGAAGAATGGTGTATGACGACCACCCTCTTCTTTGCTTAGTACATATACTTCAGCTTCGAATTTTGTATGTGGTTTGATTGAACCTGGTTTTGCCAATACTTGACCACGCTCAACGTCTTCACGTTTTGTACCACGAAGTAGTAAACCAACGTTATCACCAGCTTGACCTTGATCCAATAATTTACGGAACATTTCAACACCAGTACAAGTTGTTTTTTGAACAGGACGGATACCAACGATCTCGATCTCTTCACCAACTTTGATAATACCACGCTCAACACGACCTGTTACCACTGTACCACGACCTGAAATCGAGAATACATCTTCCACAGGCATCAAGAATGTACCATCAACAGCACGCTCTGGTTGAGGAATGAATGAATCCAATGCTTCTGCTAGTTTGAAAATAGCAGGCTCACCGTATTGACCTTGATCGCCTTCTAAAGCTTTCAATGCAGAACCGCGAATTACTGGTGTATCATCACCAGGGAATTCGTATGAACTTAATAACTCACGAACTTCCATTTCAACTAATTCTAATAATTCTTCATCATCAACGATATCGCATTTGTTTAAGAATACTAATACGTATGGTACACCAACTTGACGAGCCAATAAGATGTGCTCGCGAGTTTGAGGCATAGGACCATCAGATGCAGCAACCACTAAAATCGCGCCATCCATTTGAGCCGCACCAGTAATCATGTTTTTGATGTAATCGGCATGTCCTGGACAGTCAACGTGTGCATAGTGACGACCTTCTGTTTCGTATTCTACGTGAGCTGTATTAATTGTAATACCACGTGCTTTTTCTTCTGGAGCGCTATCAATTTGATCGTAACCTTTTGCAGTACCACCAAATTTTTTAGATAGAATTGTAGTAATCGCAGCTGTTAATGTAGTTTTACCATGATCCACGTGACCAATTGTTCCTACATTCACATGCGGTTTCGTGCGTTCAAATTTTTCTTTAGCCATTTTATATAACTCCAAATAGTGAGACAAAATTTAACTATATCTAATATGGTGCCCAGGATCAGAATTGAACTGACGACCTCTCCCTTACCAAGGGAGTGCTCTACCCCTGAGCCACCTGGGCATTTTAACTTTTTAATTTACAAAACTTTAGATTGGAGCGGGAGAAGGGAATCGAACCCTCATCATAAGCTTGGAAGGCTTCTGCATTACCACTATGCTACTCCCGCGAAGCTGTCAGTTTTATTCTGGCATGATTCTAATACATTGAATTGTTTTTTGCAAGAATTTTATTAACTTTTTACGCTTTACGCTATCTGGTGGAGAGGGCAGGATTCGAACCTGCGAAGGTAAAACCGCCGGATTTACAGTCCGGACCCGTTGGCCGCTTGGGTAACCTCTCC
>CAYIZV010000057.1:0-18576 GCA_964367915.1 uncultured Neisseria sp. | reverse complement strand
TTGGACAAATGTATAATGACGAGACTGGCATATATGCTTTCAGTATGTATGCTGAACAAAAATCATGTACGAGAAAGTAAATTAATGAAATTAAACAATCCAGACTTACTGCAAACCAAAGCATTTATTAACGGTTTTTGGGTTGAAACCTCGGCAAGTTATGCAGTATTAAATCCAGCATCATTAGTTAACGTTGCTCAAGTAAGCAAATGTGGAGCAAAAGAATGTAATGCCGCAATTAACGCAGCTCATACAGCATTAACGCCATTGAAAAAAATGTTGGCAAAAGAGCGTTCTGCTATATTACGTAAAATTGCAACGCTTATGCTTGAACATAAAGATGATTTAGCTACAATACTCACCACAGAGCAAGGCAAAAATTATACTGAGGCACAAGGCGAAATTATATATTCGGTAGGATTTTTTGAGTGGTTCGCAGAAGAAGCTAAACGAATTTATGGCGATATAATACCCGCTACCAAACCGAATACCAAGATTATGGTAACCAAAGAAGCTGTTGGAGTAGTTGGTGCAATTACGCCATGGAATTTCCCACTGGCAATGTTTGCCCGTAAATTTGCAGCCGCATTTGCCGCAGGTTGCCCGGTAGTCTGGAAACCATCGGAGGAAACGCCATTATCGGCTAATGCTCTGGCTGCCATTTGTACACTTGCTGGTGTACCGCAAGGGTGCTTAAACGTTGTATCAGGTGATGCGATACAGATTGGTAGCGCACTAATGCAGTCAAATAAAGTTCGCAAAATTACCTTTACTGGCTCAACCAGAACTGGAAAATTACTAATGCGGCAAGCTGCCGATACTGTTAAAAAAGTATCTCTTGAACTAGGTGGTAATGCACCATTTATTGTTTTTGCCGACGCAGATCTGGATGCCGCTGCGGAAGGTGCATTACAATCTAAATTTAGAAATACGGGACAAACCTGTGTCTGCGTCAATCGTTTTTTCATACATGATGCAGTTTATGATGAATTTATCGCCAAATTTGCAGCAAAAATTGCAGCGCTGAAAGTCGGTGATGGATTTATGCCCGGAGCCACCCAAGGACCTCTAATTAATCAAATGGCATTTGATAAAGTTGTTACACATGTTGCAGATGCTAAACTTAAAGGTGCGACAATAGTCCATGGCGGTAAGCCACACGCTTTAGGCGGTCTTTTTTATGAACCAACCTTGATTTCGAATGCCAATACTAGTATGCTGTTTAATACAGAGGAAACCTTTGGGCCGCTTGCCGCTTGCATTCGTTTTAAGACCACAGAAGAAGCTCTCGAATTGGCAAATAATAGCGAGACTGGACTTGCGGCTTATTTTTATACTAAAGATCTAGCTTTGGCATTTCAAGTTGCCGAGCAACTCGAAGTCGGGATGATTGGTATCAATGACGGAATAATTTCTAACGAAGTTGCCCCATTTGGCGGAGTGAAGGAGTCAGGCATCGGGCGTGAAGGCTCTAAATATGGAATTGATGAGTATCTTAACATTAAATACACTTTGATTGCGGGTTTGTAATAATTTTTCTTCTACCTAATAACCCTTTGTTTATTATAAGCATGGGGTTAATCTATTAACTATTTATGAGCTTAACTCATTGCCATCCTACACTTGATATAGAATTTATTAGACTTCTTGCATAAGCTGCTTCTTTAGCCATTATACTTCGTCGTAAATACTTATCCAGTGCTCATGTACTACGCGTACATTCCGCGCTTCAAAGAGTTTACTCCCAGTCTAAGAACCAAATAATTGCTTATGCAGGAAGTCTATTAATTACCGTTTGTCCTAAGATCAATAGAGAATTGATTGATATCCACCTATACTTTTTGTACTCCATCAATTATTTTCGAATATCTATCTAATATTCGTATTTTATATATATTTACGAATACCATCTTACACAATACACTATATCTTACGTATCATAACGCCTTATATAAAAATATCAATCAAATATATTCGATAATTTATTATATTATCGAATTAAATAATCAACAAAGGAGAACGGAATGAAAATAACTCCATTAGCAACAATCAGTAAACTATACCAACAGCCATTTTTAGAATTACTTTACCAAGCCGCACAGGTGCAGAAAGATAATTTTAAAAGCAGCGATATCGAAATGTGTCAATTAGTTAGTGTCAAAACTGGTGGCTGCCCTGAAGACTGCGCATATTGCTCACAAAGCAACCAAAGCGAAAGCGAGATAAAACTTAATCCACTATTACCCGTTGGTGAGGTTGAAGCAATCGCCAAATCAGCTAAAGAACGTGGTGTTAAGCGAATTTGCATGGGTGCTGCTTATAAAAACCCAACGACTGCGGCAATTCAACGTAGCTGTGAATATATCGCCGCAATTAAAAAACATGGTTTAGAAACCTGTGCCACATTGGGGAGTTTAAGCAAAGCACAAGCTCTAACTCTCAAACAAGCGGGTCTGGATTATTACAATCATAATATTGATACTTCACCCGAATATTATTCTCAAGTCATTACTAGCCGTACCTTTAATGATCGTCTCGATACAATTCAGCACGTTGGTGCAGCAGGAATTAAAGTTTGTTGCGGTGGAATTCTTGGCATGGGTGAAACACAAGATGATCGGATTAGTTTTATTCATGCTCTGACAGTTCTCCCCCACGCACCAAGTTCAATTCCAATCAATATGCTGGTAAAAATTCCCGGAACTAAATTAGCAGAAGTAGCTGATCTAGATAAATTTGAATTATTACGTACGATTGCAACAACTCGAATTTTATTTCCAACTACGCGCATCAGGCTCTCTGCTGGTCGTGATCAATTGAGTGAGCTTGAACAGGCGCTATGTTTCCTATCTGGAGCAAATTCGATCTTTTATGGGGATAAGTTACTGACTGCACCAAATAATGCGCGCCATGCTGATTTGGAATTATTGGCGAAATTGGGTAGTAATAATGCTCAGTTGGGATAAGTTTATTCAGGAAAAAACGCGGCAAATTCCTAATCTGCGTACCTGGCGCGCTAAAACCGCACATCATCAGAGTTATTTGCAATTAGCAAAACAGAATCTACTTAATTTTGTCAGTAATGATTATCTGGGTTTAAATGGCGACTCTCGTTTAATTCAAGCATTACAGGATGGTGCAATACGTTATGGTAGTGGTAGTACTGGAGCACCCTCTATGAGTGGTTATAGCCAAGAACATACACAATTAAGTCATAATCTAGCTGCTTGGTTAGGTTTTTGGGACTGCCTACTGTTTAATAGCGGTTATCAACTCAATGTAAGTTTATTTAGTGCATTAGCAGATAACAACAATACTCATCTTTGGTTTGCCAAAAATAGTCACGCATCGCATATTGATGGAGTTTTACTCGCTAAAGCTAAATTTACTACATTCACAGCAGCCCAAATCTCTTCAATGTCTTGTGCGCTTGAAACAGATCACAGTAAGTTGCATATAATCCTCTGTGAAGGCAGCTTTAGTATGGATGGCAGTTGCAACTACCTATCACAGCTACTAGAGTTAAAGCAAAAATTTCCGCAACAGATTTTATTAATTATAGATGATGCACACGGCGTGGGGGCGCTAGGACAGTCAGGTTATGGAACATTGGAACAACAAGGACTCGACCATCGTCAGGTAGATTTATATATTGGAACACTTGGCAAAGCTTTTGCCAGTCACGGTGGTTTTATTGCCGGAAATGCCAAGCTCATTCATTACTTACGCCATAGCGTACGCAGTCAGATTTTCAGTACAATGTTGCCACCTGCGCAAGCAGCGGTTAGCAATGCAGCACTAACAATTATTCAAAGTAACGAAGGTATGAAGCTACGTAACAAACTAGCTCAAAACATCGCAACTTTTAAACAATTGGCACGTGATTATCAGATAAATATTTATCAAGCAGAAGAAAATATCTCAGCAGTCCAATTAGTTATGTTGAGTGACCTTAGCCAATTAAACATGCTTCATCAACATTTATTAGACAACAAAATTTTAGTCGGCAAAATCGCCTATCCAACGGTTGCAAAAAATGCCCCGCGGCTTCGAATCTCGTTAACCAGCGCGCATACTTACGAAGATATTGCTAAACTGGTAGCTACTTTGGCAGAAAAATATCATCAATGAACTCAGTAACTACTTTAGTAATTGGTGGTTTTATACTCAATGCTAAACCATTAGAATTAATTACCAGTCAACTTAAAAACTATCACTATATAGATGTTAATCAGTTGCCACCGGAGTTTACGCTTCAGTCTCAAGCACAAGATATTATTAGTCAATATGTCTGCGATACACAAAAAATTCAGATTATCGCTTATTCTTGTGGCGGTTTACTGGCATTAACACTATTGCAATTAGCACCTGACAATATCTATAAGCTAGTCATGTTAAATTCAACTCCATGTTTTATGGCACAAGAGAACTGGCAGGGAATTAGCAATTCCAATTTGCAACGTTTACGCCAACGATTAAATAAACAAACACTTGCAGAATTTGCTAACTATTTTATTACTCTGGCAGCATTCCCTGAGAGCATCGACAAAAGGGATGCGCAACAATGGCAAAATTTAGCGGCTAATCGTGACACGCTTATGATTTGGCTGGAGTTAATTGAACAGAGTGATTTGCGCCCTATCGCCAACAAATTTGCCGCACGCATTGCATGGATTAATAGTGCAACTGACTCACTAATCCCCAACCCGACCCAAAATGTTAATTGCAGAATAGTCACAAATTCAACTCATTTACGGATGAACCATGATTATCTACGATATATATTCGAGGCAATTTCTCATGAATAAACTCAAGTTAGTTCAGCAAAACTTTGACCGTGCTGCAGCCGATTACCTCAAGCTTGCTAAACTGCAAAATACTACCGCGCAAAAATTAGTCGCGCAGATGAGCAACTACCTCAATTCTCCCGAGCAAATAATTCTTGATCTGGGATCTGGCGCAGGAACGTTTAACCATCAAGTAAGCACGCCACCCAATCTGATTGTTTCATTGGATATCAGCCGTGCTATGCTCAAACAAAATCATTTGATACCCGCAATAAATGCCGATGCTGCCTATATCCCGCTAAAAGATAACTCAGTTGATCTGGTTATTTCCAATTTAATGTTGCAATGGCCAGAAGATAAGCATCAAGTATTTAATGAGATTAACCGCATTCTCAAACCTGATGGCATTTTAATTTTCGTAACATTAATTAAACCTAGTTTACATCAATTGATAGATAGTTTTGCTAATATTGACAATCAAAAACATACTTTAGATTTTTTAAGCAGTGCAGAGTATCAAGAATTCTTGGTTAATACTGGCTTCATGATAACTAATCAACAACAATGGAGCGAAACTTTTTATTTTAACGATGTTTTAAGCCTATTTCGGCATTTTGGTAAAAGTGGAACTTCCTTACCTTCGGCACAACGCAATGGTTTAGGTGGTAAATCAACCATAAATAAACTAGAACAAATTTACCCACGTAACAAGGATGGCTTATTAGCGCTCAGTTATCATTATTTAATGGTAACTGCTCACTTAGGAAAATGGAATAATTAATGCATAAATTTCACATCATTGGAACCGATACCTCAAGTGGTAAAACACATACAACAGTGCAACTCATGCAATATCTGATTCGTTCTCAGCACAAAGTCGCGGCACTTAAACCTATTGCTAGTGGAACTATGGCAGGCAATGCAGTTAATGAAGATGTCGCACAACTACTGGCGGCTGCCAACTATCAGTTTACACTAGAACAAATTAACCTAATTACTTTTATTCCACCGATTGCGCCACATATTGCAGCAGAAATGGAAAATTACCAGCTAAATGCAAATAGCGTCAACAAGTTTATCGAAAATGCTCAGCTTGATGTTGATTATCTTTTTATCGAAGGAGTTGGAGGGCTTATGGTTCCACTCAATCAAGATGAAACTTATTTAGATTTATTACAAGTTGCAGCCTACCCGATTATTTTAGTTGTCGGAATGAAATTAGGTTGCCTTAATCATGCCTTATTAACTGTAAAAGCTCTTGAACAACAAGGACTTAAGCTTGTTGGCTGGATTGCCAATCAAATTGATCCACAGATGCAATATTACCCACAAAATTTAGCTTATCTATTACAAGCACTAGATGCCCCGCTACTTGCTGAGATTCCTTATCAGCAAGCTATACAAACTACTGAATTTTTTACGGAGCTTTTCCCATGCCCTTAATTCATACCTGGCTACCTGCAGCTACACCTGATAGCAATAATCCATTACAAATTATTGCGGCAGAAGGTCCGTATCTTTATACTCGCGATGGTCAAAAGCTCTATGATGCTATTTCTAGCTGGTGGTGTAAACCATTGGGACATCGCCATCCACTCGTCAAAGAAAGTTTGGAAGCTCAGCTAAAAATATTTGAGCATCATTTGCCAGCCAATGCCTATAACGCAACGATTGAACAGCTATCAACTTTGCTAGTTGGTATTTTTACTCAAATGGATAAGGTAATTTATGCCAGTGATGGTAGTAGTGCGATTGAAATTGCCATGAAATTAAGTTATGAAACACGCATTTTACAAGGTGAGGCTGAGCGTTGTAAATATCTCGCATTATCTGGAGCATACCATGGAGAAACTATTTTTACACTCGGTGTATGTGGAATAGCTAACTACACTCGGAATTACCAAGCATTAATCAGCCAAAATTTATTTATTCAAGATGTCGTTTATGTTGACTCACCGCAAGATCCAGCGTGGGATAATGCACCATTTGATAGCGATAAAATGGAGCACTTTTTTAATCAACATGCTTCACAAATCACTGCATTACTAATTGAACCAGTTGTCCAAGGTGCTGCTGGACTTAAAATTATCAGTCGTGATTATTTATGTAAATTAATTAATTTGGCGCGGGCTCATGGCATACATATTATAGCTGATGAAATCATGGTTGGCTTAGGTCGTTTAGGCTATTTTTCAGTAAGCAAGGAGCTATTGGGAATCGAAGCAGATTTAGTCTGTTTTGCCAAACATTTAACCGCGGGTAGTATTCCGATGAGTAGTGTCGTAGTTAATCGTTCAATAAGCGATATTTATCGTAAGCACAAGCAAATTTTCCCGCACTCACATACCCATAGCTGCAATAGCTTGGCTGCTGCCGTGGCAGTTGATTATCTCAGCTTACTACGAAACTCAGAAATTCTCACAGATGTCCGTCTGGCAGAAAAAGTTTTAATCAACTTTAACCAGCGACTACAACAACGATTTCCATTCATCATACACGCCCGTGCAATTGGTGCAATTATTGCTTGGGAGCTAGATATCGCGCCAAAGTCAATGAAGCAAATCAAGCGATTAGCCCATCATTTAGGGATACATTTACGCCCGATTGGTAATATAGTTTATTTACTGCCGCCAATTTATAATATTTTAGAAGATTTGAAGCTTTTGCTTCCTAAAATAGAAATACTCTTTAAAAAACTACAGAAACCTACTAAATAGTAAAATCACTCTATTATTAATAACCTACACCTGTACCACCGTTATAACTACTTTAGCTATATAGCACATCATTGCTGTACACACATTAGTCGAAATGATAAACTATTACAGACTTCGGAGCTATATGCAGCCCAAGAAGGTGTTGTATCAAGTACAAAACCGACCGTTCCGGATTCGCTATTGTTAGAAGACGTCCATCCACTACAATTAGCAGCAGGCACACCAGTCCGCGCAAGTCCAGTCCAAGCAGCAGCGAACACATGAACACCACCGGATTCATTTCCTATCGGATTAATAAGACTATCGTTCATGATAACTAAGTTGCTTGTTGTAGCAGTAGCTATTTCTTCTCCTGCAAGATTTTTATAGACTGTGCCAATTGTTGTAGAATTATTACCATTCAGTAAGGCTTTAAAATTAGAATTACCTAATTCATTTGGATAACTAAATATCTTAACATCCGTATTGCAAAAATCATCAGCCTGGCTAAAACCACCAAATGCACCGTTTGTTACTCCCTGAGTTACAAATATATATTTGACTACTGGTGCAGGTGTAGGTGCAGGAGTTGGCCACGAGCCACTTGAAGTGCTTCCATTTATGCTCGTCATTACTTCTGTCTTACCATTATTATAGCTTTGATTTATGTTAAATAATGCGTTTGATATTGATGATGGATTGGTTAATGATACCGTATAACGTGTCATACTTTCTGCCTGCACATCTACTTTCAGATCATTATTATTTTGTATTGTCCCTAATGATGATAGTGGCAACTTCTTGACTGTAGCAATTAATGGATCACTGCTACTTATAGTATAGGAGGTTGCGGATAAATTACCTGTATTTGCTACGACTTGTATTTGGCTTGTATTTGCGGTACTTAAGGCGATTGAAGATGGATAGTTATATAAAATAGCCTGATTACTTACCCTGTTTATTGTATTAATTGTTGCGGATGTTAAATTGTTGGTTACTGTACCATCCGCTAATATTTCTGATATTCGCAATTTAAATAATAACGGATGAAGAGCTGTAGGCGCTGGAATTGCTATACTAAAACTATCACCCTGTTTAAGATTTGCAAAGCCATTTCCAAGATTTGCACTTAGTACTTTTTGCTTGGCTAAGGGTATGTTATTCTCATCAAGTAAAACTGCACTATTAAATACCCCTGCGTTATTTGATAATACTGAACCAGTTATTACCAACATTGAGATATCATCATTTATCACTGGATAATAAAACAATTTGACTCCATTTACCCCACTATTCGTTGTCGTCGCTACCTGATTTACTCCAATTGGTACTTTTGATAATTTTGGGGTAGTTGAAAGAAATATTTGTTTCAAATTATTCAGAATTGAACCACTATTATTACTTGCGCCCAATACAAAGCTGCCACCAGATGCTCCAGACTCCAGATTAAACTTCAAGATGCAACTTCCCATTGATTCTATCATTGCACAACTTTCAGCACTCATGCTGTCAATATTGATCTTTGAAGCTCCACCGACTACCGAATTTAGACTATAAACGATACCGCTTACGCTTCTACTTTCATCAGTATTACTTACTACTACATAACCATTACCAGGCGTATTTTGAAAACTCGCCAACTCATATGGCTGAATAAACTCCAACGAACTCACACTACCAGCAGTACTCACGTTACTATTCCCACTAGCGTTATTACCTCCTCCACTATTACAAGCCGCTAAAGTAATACTTAATGGGAGTAAACATAAATAATTTAATTTTTTATTATTCATTTCTCAATCTTTAGTTTAAGTTTAATTATCATATCTACCTACGCCCATTTTGAAGAAGGTGTAAAAGATTTAAATTAGATAGATGAAAACAAGAGGCAATTTAACAAAGACAAATATCGGGATCACCTGTAATTAACAATCTTATTTCTAACTAGGTTTTATCACCTGATACTTTAAAGGATTTTTCCATGCTCCAATTATCCCCAAGAGAAAGATTTAAATATGAATCATTATAACATATTTGCACATATTCATAAATATAGCTTTAGTTGTAAAAATAAGCGCGCAATATCTTACTCAATAAACACAAAAACTCTCCCCTGAACTAAAGTTTTTGATATAATCGCCGCAATAAAAACCACCTTAGATGAATTTGGAATATACTGAATACATGAAATTTACCATTTTTGAAGACTGCTTAAATTATTCTCAAACCACTAGCTACTATTTTAGTGATCCACGAGCGGAAATCATCGCCCATAACCAGCATGAGTTTGATGTTGCGCTAGAGCAAATTGAGCATTATCGGGCTCAAGGTTTTTATATTGCCGGTTATATTAGCTATTCTGCGGCAAATGCTATTTATCCAAAGCTGAAGCTAGCTGCCAGTACTCAACCACTTCTGCATTTTATTGTATATGCTCAAGCGCAAAATTTTGCTGCACAGGATTTAATCCAATTACGACCAGAGCTCAATCAGGAAAGCTCTGAGATTAAATTTAACTACCTCGAATTAGCTTCTGACTATAACGAATATCAACAAAAATTTGAGCAAGTACAACAACAGCTACAATTAGGCAATACTTATCAATTAAATCTAACTGCACCTCTGAATATCTCTACGCAAGAATCAATTGATCCTCTTAATTTGTATTACCAGCTAAGTCGCAGCCATCCAGTCCGCTACGCCGCATATTTGCCATTTGGTTCAACAACGACTATTTCCATTTCTCCTGAGCTATTTTTTAAAAAAACTGATTCAACGATTAGCGTCCGTCCAATGAAGGGAACGATTGAGCGAGGAAACACTATTCAGGAAGATAATCAGAACCGGGAATTTTTACAAAATGACAATAAAAATCGTGCAGAAAACTTAATCATCGTTGACTTACTGCGTAATGACTTAGCTAAATTTTGCCATACTGGTTCGGTTAAAGTACCTACTTTATTTGCTATTGAAGAATATCAAAGTTTATTTCAAATGACGAGTTCGATTGAAGGAACTATTAACAACACAACAGATTTTGCAACAATTATCAAAGGTCTTTTCCCGTGTGGCTCAATCACTGGCGCACCCAAACTTCGTACTATGCAGCTGATTGAGCAAATTGAAAATTATTCACGAGATGTTTATACCGGCGCTATCGGTTATATATTACCGAATAATGATATGCAGTTTAATGTAGCAATTCGTACTCTTAGCTCGAAATCCACTTGTCAAAAGCAATTTAAAATGGGCGTTGGTGGCGGAATCACCGTTCAATCAAACGTAACAGAAGAATGGCAGGAAATGATGACTAAGCTACGCTTTGTGAGTAAGTTTTATCAGCCGGACTTTAAACTGATTGAATCATTTTTAGTTAAAGATCGCTCCATCGTAAACTTAAATGAACATCTTAAACGTTTACAAAGCTCAGCGGATAAATTGATGTTTAGCTGTAATGTCGAAGCTATTAGAAACACACTTTTAGCTTATACCAGATCAAATATATTAACCGATGCTTGCAATAAGTTACGGCTAGAATTAGATTATCATGGTGAAGTAAAAATTGAACATGGTCTAATTGCTGAAAATCCAGAGTTTTTAACCGTAATGCTCTCCCCAGCCAAAATTGATAGCATGCACGGGCTATTTTGCCATAAAACCGATAGTGCCATTACTCGTGGAGTCTATACTCAGCTTGATCGCGACTGCAAACCGCAAGGTGTTGATGAGTTGATTTTTATAAATCAGAACGGAATCATTACTGAAGCACGTTATCATAATGTGATTATTGAATATTGTGGGGAATGGTTGACTTCGCCAATTGATCAAGGACTGCTTGGCGGGATTTATCGTGCTAATTTACTACGTGAGAAAAAAATTAGTGAGCGCCCAATTACTGAACAAATGTTATATAAAGCTACTGCGGTTTATCTATGCAATGATGTACGCGGAATAATCCGCTGCAACTTAGTTCATAATGGAATTGAAAATGCTCTTGATAGTTGATCATTATGACTCATTTAGTGAGATGATTGCTGATTATTGTCGCGCGATTATGCCTGAATGCTGCATGCTTAAAACGGATCAAATTAATAGCACAACATTAGCTGAAATTAATCCTAGCCACATAATTATCGGACCTGGTCCTGGGCATCCCAGCGATAACGAATTGGTTGCCAGCAAAGAATTGATCAGGCAAGCAATAAAACAGAACACTCCTATTTTGGGAATTTGTTTGGGGCATCAATTAATTGCCGAAATATATGGTGCAAAAATAGTCACCGCCAAGCAAATATGTCATGGAATCATAAGTACAATTACTCACAAGCAGAATAGTGCAATCTTTGATAAGCTGCCATTAAGCTTTGAGGTAACCCGTTATCATTCATTGTTAGTTGAAAATACATCTATGATAAATTGTGAAATAGTAATCAGCGCTACGACTGCTTGCGGTGAAATCATGGCAATTCACCATCCAAAATTACCTGTTTATGGTATTCAATTCCATCCTGAATCCATTACTACCCAATACGGCAAGCAGCTATTAGCTAATTTTTTAGAAGTAATCGTGCCTGTAGATCCACATCCTTAAATACGCCACCAAACTGCGAACTACTATGCCATGTGTCGTCATTGATAATTCCATGATTATTCATGCAGTCATGTTGTGCTTTGAGTACCACCGCTACATCTTCAGTTGCTAATAATTCCTGCAATACCACAAATACCTGTTTAGTTAAACGCTCTTGTAGCTGTGGACGTGCAGCAAAAAAATGTAAAACCTGATTAAGTTTGCCAAGACCAACCAAATGATTTTTGGGAATATAAGCAATTATTGCACAGCCTTTGACTGCCACCAAGTGATGCTCACAGCTGGTTTGAAATACTATATTGCTGGCAATCAATGGTTCATAGTAGTTGAACTCATTGGACATCATGGCAAACGTTGGGAATTTATGATAATCTAAACCCCAAAAGCGCTCTTGCAGATAAAGATCAATCACTCGTTTGGCGGTACTACGATTTTCTTCTTCATTTGCTGCAAAGCCAAGTAAATTTAACACTTCAGCAAATTTAGTCTTAATTACTTCTTGATGTGCAGTATCTTGGCATTCAATAACTTTAGTAAAATCAACCTGATTTTCTAGATTTTGTTGAATTAAGAGCTGATGAATCTTCATTCCTAGCTGGTAATCGTATTCCTTCACGTTTATTCCTCATTAGACTTATTTAACAAAATATTTTAGCAAATAGGTTGAACCACTGATAATAATAAATTTCTTTTTCATCCGTTTGGCCGCTGCCAGTGCTGTTAAGGGTGCATTATACACATGAATGTGGGCAAATTTGCCGTGTGCCAACTTGGCTAACTCCTGAGCAGGAGTTGCGCGTGGCTGATCAAAAAGATTACAAACAACTAATGTAGTTGCAAGTTTGGCATAAAGTTCCAGCATCGCATTGCGATCTTTATCACGTAAAACTGAAGCAATTATCACACAATCAGCTGGATTAATAAACCTCTCCAGAGATTGCACTAAAACCTGACAGCCCGCTGCATTATGTGAGGCATCCGCAATAATTTGTGGATATCTATGCAATAACTGTAAGCGCCCTGACCACTTGACATTTTTTACCGCAGCAAAAATTATTGCATCGTCAATGCCAATATCATGCAAAACTTCATAAGCAGCTAAAAAATTGCGAGCCTGAAAATGTCCAAATAAACCAAGCTCTACATATTTGTCATGATATTCGTTAGAACCAAACCATACACGCGTAATAAAACGAGTTGAATCAAGCTCACTTTGATAGCGATATTTTTCCAAAATGTTAACATAATTATCAGTACGTGTTCTAACAGCAGAAATTAATTCTGGTATCATATCAGCAATGACTGTTTTACCATCATGAATAATACCAGCCTTATGGCGGGCAATATCAGCCAAACTATTTCCCAACCATTGGGTATGTTCCAGCGCAATATTGGTAATAACACTATATTGGCTATCAACTACATTTGTAGCATCATCCAAACCACCAAGTCCAGTTTCCAGCACCAAATAGTCAATGCCACAACGGGCAAAATAGACAAACATAATTAGTGTCAGCATCTCAAAAGAACTGAGCAAGATCATACTTGGTCGCAACAATTCCTTAAGTTCCAGATAGAGTTCGGCCAAATCACCATCATTAATTTGCTGTTGATTTAACAAAATACATTCGTTCAAGCAATGAATGTATGGACTAGTATACTTCCCAACCCGATACCCTGCAGCCAGCAACCCAGCTTCAAGAAATGCTGCTGTCGAGCCCTTGCCATTCGTACCCGCAACATGAATAACTTTATATTCAAACTGTGGCTGATTGCACAACTGCAATGCTTTTTTAATCGCATTGGCATTAAATTCAGTTTGCAGAGGATTTAAGTTGGCTAATTCATCAAGAATTTGTTGTTGATTCATTTGCTCGTCGTCGCTCCAAAATATCTACGCTCTAACTGGTTAGTCGTTTTAGCTAACTTAAAATACTCACGATAATCATGCATGCGAATATAATCGACACTCTGTGTTGCTAAAAAACTAGCAACTGCAGCGCTTTCACTATCGCGCCCTGCATACTCTGCAGGCGTAACTTTATCTAAAAAGCGTTTGCGGGAATGCCCTACCAATAATTCAACATCCAAATTTTGTAACCGTGAAATATTGCGTAATAAATACCATGATTGCGCCATAGTTTTATTAAAACCAATCCCAGGATCACAGATTAGTTGATTATGTGTAAACCCAAGCTTAATAAGTTGCTCCAGCTTATACTCCGCCCAGTGCAGAATTTCAACACATGGATCACAATTAACGTCTAGCACAACCTGCGGATTAGCAGGTATAGTTAAACTATGCATAAAAGCGTAATTTTTACCAGCATCTTTAATCTGGCGCAAGCAATCAGAATCGAGCTTACCCGAAACATCATTAACTATATCCAAATATGGTAAAAAGTGCAAGAGAGTTTCTGATCTAAAGCTATCCAAGCTTAATTTAAATAAATAACATGATTTGAGTTGATTTAAAACCACCAACAATGGTTCTAGGCGCTTGATTTCCTCCGCAGAACTCAGGGCTACAGCACCTGGGCGGGTCGATTCGGCTCCGACATCAATAATACTAACTCCAGCAGCTAAAGCTGGCTCTAACTCTTCAATTATTTTATCAATTTGCTGATAATATTTACCACCATCAGAAAAAGAGTCCGGAGTTTGATTAATAATCAACATTAGTTCTGACAACGGTAAAAAAGAACGCTTTATCTCGATGTCACCGACAAACAAACTACAGCCATTATGACTGGCTTGCGATTTTTGCTCATAGTTAAGCCAGTTAATATCTTGTGCTAATTCACTGTGTGCCCATGACTTCATCAGCAGCTCAGGATCATTAAAGTTATTGTTCGTTGATGGTAGTATAAATTGTTTCTGCTCTGAGAGCAGTTGGTTTGTCTGAATTAATAAATAGAATTTATTCGCCAAAGAATAATAGCTTGCAAAATTAAGTTTTAGCTTGATTTGACGTAGCTCAGCCCTTAAGCCCTGCAGCGAGTTGGAGACTAAGAGATATAAAAACATTACATCACTTGTTGCAAAATAAATTGTTGGTTGGGTTGTAATTTAGCGAGTAACTCACTAATACTCAGTTGTAGTTTGGGGTGAATCCAATTAGGTACGATCTCTGCTAATGGCTGCAAGACAAAATCACGCTCATGCATTCGTGGATGAGGAATTTGTAAAAATAAGCCCTGCACGATTTGATCATCAAACAGAATAATATCTAAATCAATAATCCGTGGACCATTGGTAAATTGCTCTGATTTACCCATACGCTTTTCAATTTTTTTCAAAGCAATTAATAGCTCTTGTGGCTCAAGCGCAGTAATACCGCTAATACAGGTATTATAAAAATCATCCTGTTCACTAAAACCCTGTGGTGAGCTTTTATAAAATGGAGCTACTTTTATTTCACTGACAATTTCACTCAAGAATTCAATTGCACTGATTAGCTGGTGCTGTGGGTTATTAAGATTTGACCCCAAAGCCAAAGCTATTTTATATTGTCTGGCTTGCGAGTACTCAACTTGAATCTGACATTTCTCCACAGCGCACACATCTGGTTTACTCACATTAACTTTAATTTGCTTAACTTGTGTATAACGCGCAAAAAGTTCATCGACTAAATAATGTACTAAACTCTCAAGTAATAAAAACTTGCTAGTCGTTGTTAATTCGCGGACTAACTGGCATAGTTCGGCATAATTGACCGTGTGAATTAGCTCATCCGGATAATTCCAACTACCTAACTCCAGCTCCAAATTAATAACCAATGGTTGTTTTTGATCACGTTCATAATCATAACAACCAATTATAGCTTCTGTCTTTAAATCATTAACTAATATTTTCATATTCCCCCACCGCGTAAAAATTTAACCTTATGCATTTATCACAAATATACTCTTAGTGATCACGATTATAACTAGGAATATAAATCTCGTGCCATTTTTGCCGAAGCTAAACCGAGCCAAGTAACAAACAGCCATAATTCCAATACATAAATAATCAATGCCCAAGTTCCAATTAATAATGCAACCAATTTAGCCACTGCAATAGCAGCAAATAATATCACAAATACCATTAGCAAAAACAGCATACATGGCAGGAAATTTACGCCAAACGCACGTAAGCCATATGCCAAAGCATGAAAAGGTTTACCCTGATAGGTAATATTTGCAGGAATAGCAATTAACATGACTATTTGTAACAATGCTAATAAAACCTCTAAGATATAACTAAGTATTGCCTGATATTCAGGTAATAGATACAGTAAATAGCTGCAGCTTAATGAGACAAATAATACCAGTAGCGCATAAACAAAAACCAAGCGCAGATTAGTACCCTGCCAAAATTTACTAAAGATGCTTTTAAAACTTAAGTCTTCATGCAAGCTTTGCTTGTATTCAGCAATAGCCAAGCAAGATAAAAGTAGTGGAAAAATCAAGCTCAAACATAATGATGCAATCGTTACAATTACAAAATTACTTTGTAAAATACTACCCGCTAGCAAACCAAAGCCAAACAAGGACAAACAAATAGCACTCAAGAAGAGTAAACGCCACGGATTTAGCCATAAAGACATAAAACCAGAACTAATCCAACGTAAGAAACAACTGATTTTAACTCGCCTAACTATTAGTATTTGTTCATTGTTCACTGGTAAATCCATCTTGATATAATTTATAACTAAAAATCGCAGTTACACTGATAAACAGCAAAATAACAATTAACATTATCAACGCGGCAAATCCAAATATTATTGCATTATTAACTGAAACTGCCAATAACACACTCAAATAAAGAGGAATAACCAGAAATGGTAATAATAAAAACAATGCGAAAATTAATACTACTAAGTTTTTAAGAATGAATTTCCAGCTCAGCACCAATGATTGCAAAACTTTTACTTCAGGATTAAAGCTGGCAACAACCAGCGAGATTCCAAAAAATACATGCCGAAAGATGCTAACGCCAACTAGCAAATATAATATTCGTGGATCACTCATAGTTGCTTGATTCATGGCGGCAGTATTTACACCCCACGAATTCAAAGTCTCACTGATTGCAGACATGGCAACTAAGTCAAATCCCATACAAAAAATTGCATAACTTAAAATATTGCGCTGACGAAAAAACTCACCTAAATTTAGCGCAACATCAAAATTCTCATTTTTAGAGATTTTATCGGCACTGGAATAAATTCGCGCTAACACAAATACTGCCAAAAAAGCGCCAAAAAAAGGAAATAGAGAAAATAAAATATAAGCAATAGCAAAAGCTAAAAAATGAATGGGCTTCTCACGAAAAGTTGCAAAACTTGCTTTTACCCATAACCATGCAATCCCCAGCGGCACAGAATTCTTAATACGTAACTCAGACATAGACTACCTTACAAACCACAATAGTTAATCAAGTCGCTATTATAACTTAAATTTATATATCATCACTTTCGAAATACCTGTAGCTCTTTAGCTAAAACAAGCATTCTGAATTGAGTCAATCATCAGACCAAGTTAGAAATAGCCAAAACTCGCCAATTTTACATAGCTATAGTGTATAATCCCAGCGATTTTATCGCAAATAAGTTATTAAATATGTCAAGAGGAGCACCTAGATGGCAAAAAAATCGACCAAGCCAACTGGCAATACCACAATCTCCAGTGATTATTTGGTCTACCTTTCTACCATACCCTTCTTGCTTCCTCTGCTATATTGCCTATATAAAAATTCAATGACTTACACTGGCGGCTGGTACGTCAGCTGGAGCATTGCTTTTATTCTATTACTCACGATCTGCTTTAAACCAATATTATTAAAACTAGACCAGTTGGTATTTTCAAATAAAAGTCTCATGGTATTTTTTGGCTTGGTTTTAGCTTCATTTTCCTATAGCACGATTAGTAAGTATCTAGCTTTCTATACTCCATCGCGTGACCCTGGGATTTTTTTCAGTATGATTCAGGCTATGCTTGCAGGTAATTTTGGCTTTTCCTCGGTTGCAGGCATTTATCATTTTGGTACTCACCAAAACTATATACTAATATTATTAGCTCCATTTTACGCTATATTCGGTAGTCCAATATTTTTACAGTTTATCGGTGGTGCTGCAACTTGGGGTGCAGGAATTGTACTTTGGAAAATTACTCGTTTATATTTTAATCAATTTATTGCGCTATGTTGTGTAGTTGCTTTTTATGCTTCGCCGTCTAACCATTTCTATGGGTTCCGTCCCGAGTTATTTTATCCCTTAGCTCTATTCTTGTTATATTACGCCTGTGTCACTCAAAACAAACTTATCTATATTATTTTAGCCACATTGTTCCTTTTATCTGTAAAAGAAGATGCGCCACTTTATATCCCAGGCTATATCTATCTACTTTGCCGTAAAAAAGATTACAAAGCAGCACTTACCGTTGTAGTCATGGCAATTGCAACAGTCCTACTTAATATCTGATGTTACGCACGGAGATGTGCAAATTGTGTAAAATAGTGATGT
>CAYIZV010000056.1:0-19092 GCA_964367915.1 uncultured Neisseria sp. | reverse complement strand
AAGAATTAGCTAGTGTTACTGATCCTAAAGAAATGTTTAGCCGCGTAAATGCAATGGCTACTCAAGCGGTTGAAAAAAACCTTGCTTCAGCTCGTGATGTTTATGACATCGTGAGTGAAGTTCAATCTAAAATCAATAAAGTAGCTGAAGAAAGCGTTCAAAATCTTCAACAAGCTGCATTAACTTCAGTTGATGGTTTATCTCAATATAATCCAAGTGGTGCTAAAGCGGCTACTGACTCTTTAAAAACTTGGATTAATAGTGCTAATCAAGCTTTGTCAGCAATGAATAAAGTTGCGGCTCAAGTTACTGAATTTACTAATAGCAATATTAACGCTGCTACTACAGCAACAGTTAATGCTGCGAAAAAAACTGCCAAAAAATAATTTATTATTTTTAGGTATATACAAAACCGCGATGATTTGATTCATCGCGGTTTTTTAATGTCCAGAGATACTGATAACCATGACCTTTAATATAAGCTTATGCTTCGGGGGCTATTTCTGGTAAAATACGGTAGTACAATCTTAGCTTTTTGAAATTGCGACTTGATCGCATCATCACTTTTGTTGTAGGTTGCGGCGATTGTTCGATGTCGCGGTGTCTCGGTTTAGTGGTAGGTGGTGCGGGTGTATAGCGGATGTAGCGTATATTTGTTTAGTGTAGGAAAAATAATAAAATGACCGAATTGGAAATAATTTGGCAGCAATGTTTAATGTTGATTAAAGAGCAAGGCATCGTTACCGAGACTGAGTATAATACTTGGTTTAAAACATTACAACCACAAATCAAAGATGGTAAGTTAGAAATTGTAGCAACCAACCGCTTGACTCATGATTTTGTTAGTAAAAAATTTTGGACTAAGATTAGTGCTGTGTTGTCCGAGCTAACAGGTGGTGTAAGCGTTGAGTTAGTTGTGTCTGAAGTTAGACCAACACTTAATTTGCAGCAAGATACGACAGAGACTAAAGATAATAGTGGCAAAAATAATCAGGAATCAAAAACCGAACGTGAAACTCTAGCAACGACTGAACCTAAAGCACCACAATCGCGAGTACAAGCTAAAGCTCGGCATGATAAAGAAATTTTGAGTCAGCTTCATCAGTCAACCAAACTAAATAAGGATTATACTTTTGATAGTTTAGTCCGTGGTAACTCCAATCAGCTAGCGTATGCGATTGGGATGCATGTTACCCAAGATCCTGGCAATCGTAATCATAATCCGTTGTTTATTTATGGTGGTGTTGGTTTGGGGAAAACCCACTTAATGCAAGCGATTGGTAACGAGGTACATAAAAAAAATCCGAATGCCAAAATTCGCTATTTGCACGCTAATGATTATATTCAGGATGTGGTAAAAGCTTCAATGCGGCAAGGGTTTGATGAATTAAAAAGATACTATAACGGTTTAGATTTGCTGTTAATGGATGATATTCAGTTTATTGGGGGTGACAAAACCAAGACCCAAGAAGAATTTTTCTATACTTTTAATAACTTGCTGGATAAGAGTAAACAGGTTATAATGACTTGTGATACTTATCCTAAAAATATTAATAATCTTAATGAGCGCTTGATTTCACGCTTTGCCTCAGGTTTAACGGTTGAGATTCAGCCGCCAGAATTAGAGATGCGCGTTGCAATCCTGAAGAAAAAAGCTGGGCGTAATAAAATTGATCTGGATGATGAGGTTGCGTTTTTTATCGCGCAAAATATTAAGTCAAATGTCCGAGAGTTGGAAGGGGCACTAAACAAAGTTGCCTATCATGCTAAATTTTCACGTAAGGGTTTGAGTATAGCTATTGCTAAAGAAGCTTTAATGGATATTATTGCGATTGAATCACGTAGCGTGTCGATTGATGATATTCAAAAGACAATCTGTGATTTTTATAAGCTAAAAATCTCTGATTTGCTCTCAAGTAAGCGAACTCAATTAATTGCCCGTCCGCGACAAATTGCGATGACGATAACTAAAGAGTTGACTCAGTATAGTCTTCCGGCAATTGGTGAGGCTTTTGGTGGGCGTGATCATACAACCGTGCTCCACGCGCAGCGCACAATCACTGATTTACGAACCAAAGATGAAAAAATTGACCGCGAGTATAAACTATTAATTCAAATGTTACAAAACTAATTTCTGAGGTATAACATGTTATTGAAATTTCAACGCGATACTTTGCTAAAACCACTTACTCAAACTACCGGTTTTGTTGAAAAAAAACAAACCATGCCGATTCTCTCAAATATTTATCTCAAAAAATCTGGCGAACAGGTTATCGTAGTTGCGAATGATATGGAAATTCAGGCAACTTTACATGTTCAGGGTGGTATTGAAGGGGATGATTTTGCTATTACATTGCCTGCTAAAAAACTGCAAGATGTTTTAAAAGCGTTACCCGATGCAGAAATTAGTTTAGAAGTAATTGAAAATAAAGTAACAGTGAAGGCAGGTAGAACTAAATTTACCCTACAAAGCTTACCTGCAGATCATTACCCATTACTTCGAGTTAGTGATGAATGTGTTGGTCAGTTTAATATTGCGCAACGTGATTTGCGTGAATTAATCGGTAAAGTTCAGTATTCGATGGCGGTGAATGATAGTCGGGTATTTCTCAATGGTATGCTGCTTGAAATTAAAAATAACCAATTACGTTTGGTCGCAACCGACGCGCATCGTCTAAGTTTTGTTAATTACGCGTTAGCCGATATGTTGCCGGATATTAGCACGATTATTCCTCGTAAAACTATGCTTGAATTATATCGTTTATTAGAAGATAGCGATGATTTGGTAACGATTAAAATGTATCCTAACCAAGTAATTTTTGAAACACAGAATAAACAATTGATTACTAAAGTGATTGATGGTAAATATCCGGATTATGAACGGGTAATTCCATTAACCAATGATAAACTATGCCTGATTAACCGTGAAGAATTCTTGCATGCAGTGCAACGGGTAGCGGTAATTGGTATTGATAAGTTAAAAACTCTGGTGCTGGATCTAAAACCAAATTTATTGACTATTAGTTGCCGGAATGAGGAACAGGAAGAGTCACGCGATGAATTGGCCATTCAATATGGTAATGATGCTGAATTACGTTTAAATTTTAACATCAGCTATGTTTTGGATGTGTTGAATAATAGTAACGTTGAAAATTTACAGTGGGCATTTTTTGATAATCAGCGAAGTATTTTGGTGACTGTGCCAAATGAAGTTGATTTTAAGTATGTAATAATGCCATTGCGCAATTAATTACTCAAGTAATATTAGGTAAAAGAATAAATATCAGTTAGTTTATAGGATAGAATATGTCTGACAATAATCAACAAAGTTACGATAGTAGTAGTATTAAGGTTTTAAAAGGACTGGATGCGGTACGCAAGCGCCCGGGAATGTACATTGGTGATACTCAGGATGGTACTGGTTTACATCATATGGTATTTGAGGTTTTGGATAATGGTATTGATGAGGCGCTAGCTGGACATTGTAATACGATTCGAGTTGTAATTCATGAAGATAACTCAATCTCTGTCGAAGATAATGGGCGTGGGATTCCAACTGATATCCATCAGGAAGAAGGTCGTTCAGCGGCTGAGGTTATTATGACTGTACTTCATGCTGGTGGTAAATTTGATAGTAATTCCTACAAAATCTCAGGTGGGTTACACGGGGTTGGGGTTTCAGTAGTTAATGCGCTCTCTGATTGGTTACGTTTGACGATTTGGCGTGATGGTAAAGAACATTGGATGGAGTTTAAGCGTGGAGATGCGGTTGCACCTTTAAAGGTAATGGGTGATGCACCCAAAGGTCGTAAAGGGACTCGTGTGCATTTTATGGCGAGTGCTGAGACTTTTGGTGTGGTTGAATTTCATTATGAGATATTGGCAAAACGGATTCGTGAGCTATCATTTTTAAATAATGGAGTCAACATTGTTTTAGCCGATTTGCGTGTTGGTAAAGAAGAAAGTTTTGCTTATTCGGGCGGTGTTGCGGGTTTTGTAGCGTATATGAATCGCAGCAAAACGGTCTTGCATCAGAAGATTTTCCATGGTATTGGCGAACGTGATGGCATGGGGGTTGAAGTTGCAATGCAGTGGAACGACTCATATAGTGAAAATATCCAATGTTTTACCAATAATATTCCGCAAAGAGATGGGGGTTCACATTTATCGGCATTACGTACCGTAATGACGCGAACGCTTAATCAGTATATTGAAGAGCAAGAGTTGGCTAAAAAAGCTAAAGTTACCACAACTGGTGATGATATGCGTGAGGGTTTAACCTGTGTTCTTTCGGTAAAATTACCAGATCCTAAATTTTCTTCACAAACTAAAGATAAATTAGTTTCATCAGAAATTTCACCAGTAGTTCAAGAATTGGTTAATGAAGCTCTTAAGACTTATCTTTTAGAAAATCCGATTGATGCTAAATTAATTTGTAATAAAATTGTGGAATCAGCACGAGCGCGTGAAGCTGCACGTAAAGCACGGGATTTGACGCGTCGCAAAGGTGTTTTGGATGGACTTGGTTTACCCGGTAAATTGGCGGATTGTCAGGAAAAAGATCCAGCATTAAGCGAATTGTACTTAGTCGAGGGGGATTCGGCGGGTGGATCGGCAAAACAAGGGCGTGATCGTAAAAATCAAGCGATTTTACCGCTAAAAGGTAAGATTCTAAATGTCGAAAAATCACGTTTTGATAAAATGTTATCTTCGCAGGAAGTGGTGACTTTGATTACTGCTTTGGGTACAGGAATTGGTAAAGATGAATACAATGCAGATAAATTACGTTATCATCGTATCATTATTATGACCGATGCCGATGTCGATGGTGCGCATATTCGGACGTTATTACTGACTTTCTTTTATCGCCAAATGCCAGAGTTGGTTGATCGTGGACATATTTATATTGCTCAACCACCGCTATTTAAAGTAAAGCAAGGTAAAAATGAGCGTTATGTAAAAGATCAGGATGAGTTTGATCAGTACATCTTAGAATTAGCGCTTGCTGATGCCAAATTTAGCGCTGATGGTGCAGTATTAGTTGAAAAAGATCAGTTAAGCAATATGGCGAAAGTTTACTTAAAAGCGAAGCAAATTATTGAATCGCATAGCCGCTTTATGGATCGCGAGGTTCTTGAGGCATTATTACGTGTCAAACGTCTCAGTCTTGATACTTTAGAAGCTGCTAACGAAACGGTTACAGTATTAACTGAGGCTCTTACTGGGCATAAGATTAATTTTGAAGTATTGTTTGATGAAATTAAGCAAAGTTATCGTCTGAAAGTAGTACGAATTGAGCATGGTAACCATATTGTTACTACGCTGGATAGCTATTTCTTAGAAAGCGGTGATTATTCACGAATTAGTCGTGCTGGTGAATTGGTTGCGCCAATTAGCGGAATCAATCTGCTTGCCTTTAGAGGTGAAAATAGCAAACAGGTAGCAACGTTCAGTGATGGACTAGAGTGGATGATGAATGAAGTCAAAAAAGGGATGAATATTCAACGTTACAAAGGTCTGGGAGAGATGAATGCTTCTCAACTATGGGAAACTACGATGGATCCTAGCGTAAGACGTTTATTAAAAGTTACTGTTGAAGATGCGATTGCTGCAGATAATATATTTAGCACCTTGATGGGTGATGAAGTAGAGCCGCGCCGTAATTTCATTGAAAGTAATGCATTAATGGCACGTAATGTGGATATTTAAAATATACTCAAACAAATTCTTTGTCCTAGTCGATTTTGTTTCTCACTTACGAGTTGTAAGCATCGTCGCAAAGCGTCTACTAGTATTTTGAATCTGGTTGAGTATAGCACAAAATGTACATGAACAAAATTGGAGAAGATTATGCAAAAAACAATTCAATTTACTTATGAAGAGTTCTCGTCACGGGACGAATTAAATGCTGCTGATGCAGAGTTATTAAAGCGGGCGGATGAAGCAGTTACTCATGCTTCACCGCAGTTTTCTCATTTTAATGTAGGAACCGCAGCACGACTTAGTGATGGTTCAATTTACACCAGTAGTAACAAAGAGAATACTTCGATTATAACTTGTGCGGAACAAAACCTCCTTTTGGAACTTCATTCTTTATTTCGTGAGTTTACAATTGAGAGTATTGCGGTAACTTTTAAAAATATGAATCCGGGTACCAGTAGTGATTTTCCTATTACACCCTGCGGTAAATGTCGCCAGCTGCTTTTAGAGGCTGAGGATAAATCAGGGCATGCCATGCGCGTAATTATGGCTGGTCAATCTGGTAAAATTTATATCGCAACTGGAGTGCATTCGATGTTACCATTGGCATACAGTGAATCATTTCTCCAACATTGACTATTAAAATCTTAAAGTACAACCTAATGAAATCATTTCATAACTTGATAACGGTATTTGCTGCAATATCGCTTTGCTCATGTGCGAGTAATCCGTTTAGCTCTTATAAATCTACCAGCGATGCAACCTTGCATAAAATTTATAGTGGAAAATTGCCCATAGCAATGGAAGCAGAAAGTACTAGTGATCCACTGTACAATATGGAATATGGTAGCTTGCTACGTATGGATTTGAATTATTCTCAAAGTAACTATTATTTCAGTTTAGCACAACAAAGCGTAGATGTTTGGGCAAATAGTTGGATGAGTACTACGGGTGGGGAATTAAGTAATACAGCATTGTCAATGTTAGTCAATGATAATGCCACTGAATATCAACCGCGTGGTTATGAGCGAAGTTTTTTATCTACCTATCATGCGTTAAATCATCTTGATCTGAATAATTGGGAAAACGCGCGAGTTGAAATTAAGCGGATGTATCAGATTGAGCAAGCTACGGAGAATTATAACCAAGCGTTATACAATCAGGAAGCTCAAGAGTTTCAAAAGATAAAACAAGACAATCAGCAAAATTATTTATCAACGCAAATTCTCAAGAAATATAATTTCACTGATATCAATACGCCACAGGTTTTGGCACTCAAAAATAGTTATCAAAATGCGTTTAGCCATTACTTGGCTGGATTTGTTTTTGAAGCGTTGAATGAGCCAAGTTTATCGCGTCCAGGATATGTTAAAGCTGGTCAATTAAATCCAAATAATACTCTAATTCAACAAAGTATTGACAATATTGATACTAATACTCGTTCCAAAAAAGGAACTACCGATCTATTGATTGTCGAAGAATTAGGACATGCTCCACAAATCAAATCCGAAGAGATTCATGTGCCGATAAATTTGAATTTCAGCGCTTCACAGAATAATCAACAATCATGTATAAATATGATTGATGTGTTTTATCCGCGATTAATTATGGATCGTTTGAATACTATGCCGTATTCATTTTCGCTGGATGATACTAGCTATAATCCGATGCTGATGGTTGATGTAAACTTGATGGTAGCACGTTCAATCCGCGATCAAACGCCACACATTATTGCGCGTAATGTTGCTGCGGCAGTGCGTAATATTGCTAGTTCTCAGGCTGCGTGTACTGCTGGTAATAATGGAGGTTCTTTGGGAACAATACTAAGTTTGGGTACCAGTTTGGGTGGTATGCTTTTGGATCGTGCTGATGAACGGACTTGGACATTATTGCCAAGTAAAATTTATATTAATCGGGTAAATAATTTGGCGTATGGTGAGCATAAAATAACGGTAACTATTAATGGTGTTCCACACACTCAATCAATTACGCTTAATCAGCCATATCAGATTGTGACATTTAGGGTTATTGGTAGTCAAATTATATTTAATCTTCAAAAAGGTAGTTAAATGAAAAAACTAACGATATGTAGTTTGATTGGGCTTGGTATCCTTCTTAATGGGTGCAGTACCAATCGAATCAAAGATCACGTAGTTGAAGTCGGTGATATGGGTAATGTAAAAGTTACCAAAATGACCTCAGTACGAGTGAACGGTTTATTGATTGCGCAGGGGTATTTCCATAATACAGGTAGCAAAGCTGCTCAAGGATATTACCGTTGTCAATTCTATGATGCCAATAAAATGCAAGTTGGTGATGCTGAACCGTGGCAGTTGATTACAATTTATCCAAATGAAGATCAGCCAGTTAAATGTCAGGCAACCCAGCTTGAAGCGACTGATTTCAAAATCGAATTTTCGAATGATGCAAGTAACGTGACGGTATACAATTAATATTATAAGTTAAAGGATAAAAATGAAAACTAAATTATTACAATTATCTCTATTAAGCGCGGCAGTATTTTTAGGCGGTTGTGCCAGCCCAACGATTTCTTACGTTGATCCTAATGCGGTAAATAATCTGACCACTAACTTTAATCAAAATGATTTACGTGTAGTTGCTCAGGATATGTCAACTCAGTTAATCCAAAGCGGTAAGATGAATAAATGTAAATCATATACAATTTCACCTGTTAAAAATTCAACTGATCAATATGTAGATACCTCAGTTATGACTAATGCGATGGCAGATAAATTATCTAATTCATCGGCAGTTAATTCAACTTATGTAGTTTCAACTCAGGAAATGCAAAATCAGGTTGATGAATTAGAGCGTCAAAATCAATCTGGTTTATATGACCAGTCTACTACTGCCAAAACTGGTAAAATGAAAGGCGCACAATGCCGTGTTGATGGTAAATTAACCAGTGATACTTCAGTTGGACCAGATGGTAAGACTACCTTAGTTTCATACACCTTCTTCGTTCAGGTATTTGATGTACAGCAAGGTGCCGCAATCTGGCGTAACGAGAAAAATATCTCCAAAGCTAAAACCTATTAAATTTACAATGAGCTAATCATGCGTGCAGTTGTTTTGCATTCTCCTGAAGATGGTCTCAAAGATCTGTCTTTGGTTCAATTGGCGATACCTGCTCCCGATCTGGGGCAGGTATTATTACGCGTACGCTATACTAGTCTTAATCCCGTTGATTATAAATTAATTGCTGCAAAACCATCTTTTTGGCAATACCCATACATTCCTGGTTTGGATTTAGTTGGTGAAGTAGTTAAGCTTGGCAACCCCGCAAAGAGTAATTTTCGTGTCGGTGATATAGTAGCGCTGCATGGCAATTTAACTTATGGTGGTGCGCTGGCAGAATATTGTGTTCAACCCGAACATGTTCTTTTTAAAATACCCTCTGATTTTAACTTAGCTTTAGCTGCTGCTTTGCCATGCGCGGGGCTAACTGCGTATCAGGCGCTAGTGCGTAAGATGAATATTAAAGCCGGACGAAGTATTTTTATTCAAGGCGGTAGCGGTGGTGTTGGCAGCTTTGCAATTATAATTGCTAAAGCTTTAGGGTTGCAGGTTATCAGCTCGTGTTCAACTAAAAATCTGAATTATGTGAACTCATTGGGTGCTGATATTGTTTTAGATTATACCCAAGAAGACATTTATGTTAAGCTACGTAAGTTATATCCTCACGGAGTTGATTATATTTTAGAGACTACTAATCGCGAAAATTTACAATGTGATCTTGGTGTTCTGGCATTTAATGGGCAAATTGCCTCGATTATTGGTATTTTGGATACTCGCGAGATTCCTGAATTTAGCAGCGGAATTGGATTTCACGAAGTGGCTTTAGGTGGTGCATATTTATCAGGTCATTATCCTTCGCAATGTGATTTAGCTTTGATGGGGGATGAATTGCTTGAACTCATGTATAAATCCAAAATAATACCAACAATACATGAATATCCTTTGACGGAATTTGCTCAAGCATTTGCTGACTTACAGAAAAATACGTATCCTGGAAAAATTATCATAAATTGCGCAAATTAAAGCTAAAAGGTGTTATCAATGCATACGAATTATATTGAACGCGTTAACCAATTTGAAGAAAAATATCGTATCAGTTATTCTGCTTGGGGCAATCCTGATGCAGAAAAGGTCTTGCTCTGTGTTCATGGTTTAAATCGCAACAGCCGTGATTTTGATTTTGTTGCGGCTAAAATGGTTACACATGGTTATTATGTAATTGCACCAGATCTACCTGGTCGTGGTAATAGTGATTATTTAGATGATCCGCGCGGTTATGCTTTAGAATGTAATATTGCGGATTTAATTGATTTAGTGCAGCAACTAAAAATTGCCAAATTTGATTTTCTTGGTGTATCTTTGGGTGGTATTCTTGGCATAATGCTTGCGAGTTTACCGCAAAATAAGATTCGTAAACTGGTTTTATCGGATATTGGTGCTGAAGTTGAATTTGCCGGAATTGCCCGAATTGCTGGCTATAGTGTGCAGCAACCAGATTTTGCAACATATTCTGAAGCGTGTGAATATTTGCGGAGCTTGTCTTTGAGTGATGGTATTTATCAGGAAGAAGTCTGGCAACATATGTTTGTCAATTCCTTTCAGAAAAATCATAGTGGGCGCTTTGAACTTAAGCGAGATTTACGGTTAGCAACTAGTTTGGCATCTACGATGAATGGTAGTGATAATCTTGAATTTTGGAGCTTTTGGGAGCGTGTGATTGTCCCGACTTTAATTATACATGGCGCACATTCTGACTTACTTAGTACTGCTACCTTGCAAAAAATGCAGCATCAGAACCCACAAACAGAAATATTGACAGTAAAAGATGCTGGGCATTCGCCTTATTTATACCGGGAAGAACATTTAGCGCGAATTGCACAATTTATAAACGTATAATTACAACGGGAGAAATGATATGAATTCAGGAAGTAAAATCATTGCGGCGATAGTTCTAGCATTGGGAATTGCTGCCAGCGGACACTATATTGGTGATGGAATTAAATTTTTTCGCAATTTTGATCGTTCGGTTGAAGTTAAAGGTTTGGCAGAACAAAATGTTAAATCAGACTTGGCGACTTGGAGTATTAATTTTAGCGTCAGTGGCGATGATCTTAAAGCGCTATATCAACAAGTTAGCCTTAACCAAAAAACGGTAAGCCAGTTTCTGGCAACTAATGGATTTGCGGCAAAAGATATCCAATTAGGGACAATTAGCGTGAATGATAACTGGGCAAATCAGTATGGCAGCACCAATGCCAAATTACCTCATTATCAAATTAGCAATAGTGTAAGCGTTACTACTTCGAATGTTGATTTGGTGGCAAAAGTTAGCCAAAATGCTGGTGAATTAGTCAATCAGGGCGTGATTGTTACCAATAACAGCATTAGTTATTTTTATAATAACCTCAATAGCATTAAAGCGCAAATGCTTGATAGTGCCACTCAAAACGCTAAATCCGCAGCAGAAACTTTTGCAAAAAACACTCAAAGCAAAGTTGGTAAAATTAAATCTGCCAGTCAGGGAGTATTTACGATCTCTTCACCAGATGGTTCAAATGTGGGGGACACTAGCAATATCAATAAAAAAGTGCGCGTGGTTACCTCAATTCAGTTTTTCTTAAATTAGGTTAATGATGCGCATCATAAGTTTTTGCCTGTTGTTGTTCTACTCATTAGTTGGATTTGCAGATGATCTTCGTCAGTTTCCAGCTAATGCGATTTTTGCAACGATTAAGGAAGTTAGCTATCCACAAGTTATCGTGCAAGAGATACCGAGTAATTGGGGTAGCTCATTATTAGGAATGATGTTTCTTTCGACGAGTAAACTAGTAATGAGTCCTTCATCGGTAATTCGTGGTCCAAATAATAATAATCTGGTGCAAAACTATCTGCCCAATTTAATAGATCAGCCCGTGGCAATTCAACTGGATTTTCAAGGGCGAATTTGGGTGATCTGGCAGCTACGTAGAGATGAGGTTAATTGGGTTATTCAACAAAAACGTAATATATGGATATCTGGATAAAGTGAGGTCAATGTGAAATTGATAACGGTTGCAGAGTATTTACTGCAAAGGCTAAATGAGCTGGGAGTTAAAGATATTATTGGTGTTCCTGGTGATTTTAATTTAGATTTAGTGGAATTACTTGAACATGATGAAAGATTTCGCTGGGTAGGTGAATGTAATGAACTGAATGCTTCATACGCTGCTGATGGCTATGCTCGTGAACATGGAATTAGTGCATTAGTTACTACTTATGGGCCAGGGGAATTGAGTGCGGTTAACGGTGTTGCTGGTGCATATTCTGAGCATATTCCCGTAATTAAGATAACTGGTGGAATTGCACTTTCTAAACAAGCAAAAAATTTGCCATTGCATCATACTTTGCTTAATGGGGCATATGATCAATCATTCAAGATTTATCAACAAATTAGCTGTGCTGCGGAGATATTAAATTTTGACGATCCCGGTGCACAGATTGATCGCTTGATTGAGCACTGCTATCAGCAAAAACGCCCAGTATATTTACAATTTCCGCAAGATTTAGTTACACATCAAATTGCCGCACCGCAAGCAAAACTGAATTTAATTAGCCCAACTACTTTGGAGCAAGTGGGTAAAATCACAGAACTAACCGAGCAGGTTAAAGTACAACTAAGTAATGCCAAAAAAGTAGTAGTTTTAGTGGGCGAACTGGTTGAACGCTATCATTTACAGTCATTAGTGCAACAATTTCTGCAAAATAGTGGTGCTGCTTATGTAGTGAGCTGGGGGGCTAAGGGTGTAGTTGATGAATCTCACCCACAATTTGCTGGAATGTATGCTGGGTGTTTCTCAGCGCAGGAAGTACAAGACTACGTCGAAAACGCGGATTGTGTTTTGGCGCTGGGTTGGTTGTATTGTGAGATTAATAGCGGTACATTCAGTACTAAATTAAATCCGGATAAATTAATTGCGTTAAATTTAGATAGTGGCACCATTAATGGCGAAAATTATTTAGACATTCCATTTACTCAGTTAGTTGAGTCTTTGTGTCATTCAAATTTAAAACTTGCTTCTTATCCGCGTAGTTTTGTTGCAAATTATGCCATTGATCCAGAGCAGTTGTCCTCTCAAATTGAGCACGATAACTTGATTTATCGCCTTAGCCAGTTTTTACAAAGTGATGATACTCTAATTTTGGAAACTGGAACAATCGCGTTTACCAGCGGCTATTACATGCTTCCTCATGGTTGTAAAATTGTATCTTCAGTAAACTGGTTCTCAATTGGTTATGCCTTGGGTGCGACGACTGGAATCAGTTTAGCTAAAAATGCCGGTAGAACTATTTTAGTTGTGGGTGATGGTTCTTTGCAGATGACGGTACAAGCTCTTTCAACACAACTGCGTTATGGCTTAAAACCAATTATTTTAGTGTTGAATAACTCAGGATATACTATAGAGCGAATTTTTCTGGGTAAAAATTCTAGCTATAATGATATTCAGGAGTGGAATTATTTGCGTTTACCTGCGGCATTTGGTGGTGAAGCTTATACCAGACAGGTTAGTACTGACAAAGGTTTGGTAGAAGCATTGAACGATACTAAATCACATGCCAATCAGCTGTGTTTGATTGAAGTCATGATGGATAAATATAAACAGCCACCAGCATTACAAAAATTAGCAGATATCGTTGCGAAAATGAAAAAATAAGGGAAGATATGATTACCAGTAAAGTTATTATTGCGTTGGATTTTAGCGAGCGTCAGCAAGTATTGGATTTAGTTTCACGTTTAGACCCTCAAGAGTGTCGGCTTAAGGTTGGTAAAGAACTATTTACCAGCTATGGTCCGCAAATTGTGCGTGAGCTGCAGGCACTTGGGTTTGAGGTATTTTTGGATTTAAAATTTCATGATATTCCCAATACTGTTTATAAAGCAATTCGCGCAGCAGCTGATCTGGGCGTGTGGATGGTTAACGTTCATGCCAGCGGTGGACGTGCGATGTTAACTCAGGCACGTCAAGCGATTGAAGATAGTCAACATAAGCCTTTGTTGATTGCGGTGACAATTTTAACCAGTCTGAGTGCTGATGAAGTTGCCGAAATTGGTTATGGGCAAGATGTTGCAACTCAAGTTAAACATTTGGCTAGATTAAGCTACGAGTGTGGTTTGGATGGGGTGGTGTGTTCTGCGCAGGAAGCAAATATTATTAAAAACGTTACTGCATCCGAATTTTTAACTGTTACGCCGGGAATCCGCTTAGTGGATGCAACTAAAGATGACCAGACCCGAGTGATGACGCCGGATGCTGCGGTTAAAAATGGTGCGGATTATCTGGTGATAGGTCGCCCGATTACTCAGGCAAATGATCCACTCTCGGTTTTGCAGGCGATAAATGTTTCACTTAACTAAGTCTTAGAGATAATTGCTCTCCGTTTAAAGATATTGAGTTGTTTCTAAATCTTCTAGTCTGCGAATGAGATAATGTGTTAAAATAACATTGTTAAAATTCAGGGCATACAGTGTGTAATTTATCATACATAGGATTTGGTCTGTTAAGATTTGCTCATTTTTAAGAGAGTAGACAATGAAAAAACACATGGTTTAACTACCAGTTATTTTAAAAAGGGAAACGCCTCAATGAAATTCAAAAATTACACTCTAATTAGTGCTCTGTTTTTATCGTTGTGTATTAGTAGCTGTTCTAGTGGTAGCAGCAGCTCTGGTAGTAGTACGCAGACTCCTGCACAACAGTATGCCACGACAATTATTACTCAATCTGAAGCATTGGGATATGTGAGTAGTGCTGCATTTGTAGCACAAACTATCCCAACAAATGGAACTAATTCAGCATATCTAATCTCGAATATGAATCTTTACTCTTATAATGGTCAAGCTTGGCAGACAACCAAGTTATCTTTTGTACCTGGCGGTATTGCGGCAGCAGATAACGGCGTATATTTAATCAATGATAATGCGGTTTATTATGCATCTAACAATAACTTAAGTCAACAAGAATCATTTGTTGTTTGTGATGGGTGTACGATTAATGCAATTACCGCAGATGTAGCAGAAAGTGGAATATATGCTGCAATATTTGATGCTAATCGTTATAGCAAGATTTATCATTTTAGTGGTGGGATATGGAGTTTAATACCATCAGAATCTGTGTCTTACTACAGCATTTATTCAATTGTTGCTGATATGAATAATAATATTTATGTTGGTGGTTTTATCGGTGGCACAATGATCACATCGGGTTTCTTAGCTAAGTATGACGCTCAAGAATCATGGCAGACATTATCTGCACCGATTGAGAGTTACGCAGTTTTTGGTCTTGTTACTTACGAGAATAGTTTATTGATTGAGAATGTTAGTTATGGACCATCTGGGGTAAATGATATTTTCTCAGTTCTGCAAAGTAATGATGATGTCAACTGGACAACAGTAATTAATACTAAGCCTAAGAATAATAGTAGTAATGCATTATTTCGTGATGGTTATGGTAATATTTATAGCAATGGCTTGGGTAAAATTGCTAAACTAAGTTTAATTCTCCCTGCTAATTGATTGTTCACTTCATGCTTACTCATCATCTTTTAAGTGCTTATGGTGATGAGTAAAACGCTCTGTAGTCATAAAATTACTCGTTGTGGTATTAATTGTGGTAAATTGATGGTCTTTAATTGACGATATATTAATTAAATTCATTTTGAGGTAGGGTAGCTATAATGAATCAGATTACTGCAAAACAATTAGCAAATAACTGGATGAGTGCATGGAATAAACATGATATAAATAAATTGGCCGAGTTTTATGATGAAGATTGCGAATTATCTTCGCCATTGGTTGCAGAACTCACGCGTAGATCCAGCAATGAGCTGAAAGGTCTTCGCAATATTCGCTGGTATTGGGAAAAGCTTTTTGCAGCGATGCCCGATGTTTCGCTTGAGATAATCTCAGTTTTATCTGGATTAAACAGCATCGTTATTACTCATATCGGTCCATATAATACCTTGTCAGCGGTTGTATTCTATTTTAATAAGAATAACAAAATTATTAAATCTACGGCTTTTGTCGAAGTTGCGGTGAGTAGTTCGTAAAGTATATTTGAAGTAATGGCGTGATCTTAGTTCTCATTTTTTATGTTTATCCGTGATGATGGCGATACATGGTTAAAAAAGATATTTCCATTACTAATTGTCACAATCCGATCAGCATTAGCCAATAATTCGGTTCGGTGAGTAATTACCAAGATAGTTAATTGCCCTTTTAGGTTTAACAAAATATCTTGAATCCGTTGTGCATTTTCTTCATCGAGGGCGCTGGTTGCCTCATCCAAAATTAAGAACTGTGGTTTTCTCAATAAAGTTCTGGCTAAAAGTAGTCGCTGGCGTTCACCACCAGATAAATTACACCCTCGTTCGCCAACCAAACTATCCAACTGTAATGGTAAATCCATTATCATTTTATCTAATTGAACTAATTTTAATACTTCCCATATTTCAGTTTCCTTAACATCAGCTGTAGACCAAAGTAAGTTATCACGAATAGAACTGTTAAAGAGAAGAACATCTTGGGTAACATAACCAATTAAATTTTGATAGACTGGATAAACTTTAGCTAAAGGGATTCCATTTATTGCGATACTACCTTGTTGTGGAGTTATCAATCCTAACAGTAAGTCGGCTAATGTACTTTTTCCACTACCAGATACACCGACACAACCAATTAATTCACCATGATTTATTTCTAGAGTTATGTTTTTTAAAGCATAATTAATTTGATCGGTATAGTGATAGCTTACATTATGGCAACTAATTTTATTAATAGTTTTAAGTTCTGAAGAACTCTCTAACAAATTATGCGCAGCATTGGCTATTGCAAGCTTAGCTTCATTTTCAAAGCGAATGATATTATGAAATGCTGGGATACTAAGCGCTATGGAATGTAAGGCATTTTGAATCATTGAAATACGTGGCCATAGCCGTGAAAAGATAACAACAACTAAAATCAGTTTGGCCATAGATAGGTGCAAATAATCAATAGCGATATAGAATATTCCACTGATGAAAATTGCCGCAATGATTTTATAGATTAAATCCTGAAAACTTTGGGTTCGGATAAAATTTAAATATCCTTTCTCAACATCTCGACGAAGTGAGACTAAACGTTGTGATTCATTGTTTTCTAAACCATATGTTTTGGTTATTTTTAAGCTGTTAAAATGCTCACTGAGTGCAAAAAAAGATTTTTTACTATGCTCAGAAATTACTAAACCTGCCCGACGTGAACGCTTGACCAAAGAAGATAAAAATAAAAATACACTCAAACCGCCGATTGTAATAATCAGAGTTAGCAATGGTGCAATCATAAATGAAATGCAGACATAAACTGTGAGCATAAAAAGTGCTGTAATTAACTGAAAAAAGAAGTAGCAGCCTAAACTTACGCGCCCGATTTCATTATTCACGATATGATTTATATCTGAAGTTTTGCTCTTTAGCCAAAATGACCAAGGAACAAACGCTATTAAACGATATAGTTCAACGTTTAATTCAGTATTAAATTTTTGTTGGAATAGAGAACTAGCAATAGTATAACTACGTTGTAATAGTGCAGTTAGACTTACGAAAAGAACAAAAATTATCAAAACTACTTTGAGCTCTAGATGTGTAATACCTAACGAATGCAGAAGACCTACCAGAGGATGGGATGATGAAGCTAATGGAAAAAGACCGGTTAGCGCGAGGAATGGCAAAATGGCTACGATGGTACTGCCCTCACAGATGCTAACTGCTAACGATAAGCCCAATAACGAGCTAAATAATCGTCGGTTAAATTGATAAACACGGCTTAAGAATTGCAACATAGTTATTTTTCTTTGAATCTGGGCAGATTATTAAAATTTTCTGGAGATAATGTATTTTATAACCCATAGCGGATAAAGTAGATAATGCGCAAATTCCCATCCAGTTGGAAAAGTTAATTTTTTGAAAGTTTTATCGATTTTGAATAAGTCATGCCGCACCACTTGCCAACGTTTGCGTGGTGGGGTAATTTGCAATAAATACCAACGATATTTATAAAACATGCGATTAAAAAGTCCATGTCCACCAGTTAGCTCGTAGTCTGTTTTTACGAATTGAGCCAATAGGTTTGCCATTTTAAAGTTTTTGCGAGTGATGTTATTTATTTCATGGTTGATGAGTTCATTCTCAAGATTGAAGAATGTTTTTAATAAGTAGAAACATTGAACTACCATATGTTGACAGTCAAATCTTTCTGATAATTCTAATAATTTATGCAAGTCAGCCTTTTTTAGCTGAATTAACAAATAGATATCTAATAACCACCGTAAACGATGCCAAGCGTGGATCGCACCATGAATAATTAATAACAACAGATGATATTCATCATCTAAGGTAATTATTGGTTTATTATTGATGATAATCGTCTTACGTGGAAGTTGCACTAAATCAGGAAAATCAACACCTAAAAAAGAAACTTTAAACATTAGTTCAACTTGAACTTTTTTATCTGAATTAAAAAATTCAAAATCATGGTTGCGCGTTAAATAATAGTCACGTTTGAAAGCATCTAACGGGTAATCAGGGCGAGTTTGCTGGTAACCGCATGATTGCATCAGAGATACTGCCTGTTCCCAGCTATGTGAATCAACCCAGAGGTCAATGTCTTTGCACTGTCGTTGAGTTATTCCACCATACGCTTCGATAGCCAACGGAATACCTTTAACCACGGCATAAGTGAGACCTGCATCGGAAAAGACTCGACTAAGTCTGATGGTTTCTGCGCTAATCATTAATAAATTCATTCGCTGCTTTTGACACATCTCTGAAAATTGTTGTCGGATATGCTCAGGAACTAATTGATTGTCTTTGATTCGTAAGTAAACCTGTTCAATAATTCTGTGACGGATAACCAGTTTAATAAAGTATTTCCAGTTCAGCTCTTGGCTAATTGGTAGCTCACTTTTTTGTGAGACTATTGCAATTATCAGCGCTAATTCTGGTGTATCAATATTCATTTACAGTACAACTAAAGCTAAATAGCGATGTTGAGGATTAAATGGTTTCAAGTATCTAATCATGCCTAGTCAGCCAAAATTTCAACTAGGTTTTTTGATTTAGCATCATTTAACCACACTAAAATATCAGGTCGACAATTTTCTGCTTCAACGGCATATTTTTCCTGAATTAGCGCAACCAATTCATCTAATGTTTTAGGTTGTTCAAGCCAGCGCCATAAATCTGATCCACTATCATTAAAATTATAATATTGACCATTTTCAATATGTTAGAACTTACGCATTGACAGCAGATATGGTATTATGATTGATATGACATAACCGC
>CAYIZV010000055.1:0-19505 GCA_964367915.1 uncultured Neisseria sp. | reverse complement strand
AGAATTTAATTTTTTGCATTTTACCTCCATCGGTAAGTAACTAATGCACAGCGAAATAAGCTTAATTGCATCGTATAAATTATTGTTCAGTTTTTGAATCAATAAATCATAACCATACCTAAAAAAGCTACTTTGTTTATAACCATGTTTTTTTAGCATAATTGGCTTATAGCTAGCTCTAACTAATCCAATTAAATAACAAATTGTTAACGCTAAAACTATTAGTTTGGTTAAGTTACCAATCCTATCTTTTGCCGTAAAATGCGTATCTTCAAGGTTAAATCCTTTACTCTTGAGGTTGGCAAACAAACATTCAATCCGCCACCTCTTGGCATAAATCACAAGCAAATTTGGCTCAGATAATCTGTTTGAAACAACAATCACTAAGTCATTTTCTGTGCTTCTAGTTGCCTGCATCTGTAATGTTATCTCATCAATCTTTACATTATAACTAAGCATGCCGCCTTGATTTACTTGTTTAAATAGCTTATATGATTTAACCTTTATGCCTTCAACATCTACCCAGATATTGCTTTTAACTCGAATTACAAAGTTAATCTTCGCATCAATTAAATACTTAAACCAATCTTCACCAATAAATTCACGATCGGCTAATAAATAGTCTATTCTATCTGTACCAAGCTCAGATACAAAGCGTGCTAGTAATTCTTTTCTTTGTTCGGTATTACTGTTACTGCGACCATCTAATTCCGTCCAATAAATTGGTATTGCACATCCAAGTACGCAAACTGATAATACTAACAAATTTATGTATTGCTTACCGTACATCCAGTTTGTACGATCCAAGGCTAGGGTTAATTTACAATCATCAATATCAAGCATTTTAAGGATACAGCTTGCTAAGTCATCTTGGCTTATTTTGCAATTATGCACTAGTCGTTGATAATTCTTATAAATACTATATGCCGATATTTCATCTGTTCTGCTTGAATAGTTTGCCATTTGGCTTAAATTAACCGTTCGCGATTTATGTAAAGCCAGCGTAAAATCGATTACTGTTTTACAATTATTTCCATGCACTCTCAACTCTTGGTTTAAAATACTACTTAGCTGATCTATCTTCATTTCAGGCATTATCTATCTTTTCTTGGTCGAAAATTCGATAAATTAACCTATTTTTGAAGATATGGTCAGCTTTTTTTATTTTCTGTCATGTAGCAAGATTTCATTTATACTTTGCCATGCTGATATTGCTGGTAACCAAGATAACCCTCCTTGAGCCACCATGCGTTATAACCAAATTTACGCAAATTAGCAACCGCCAATTGACTTAGTTGTTGATTATTGCAGTATAGCAAAATTTTATCTTCTTTGTTAAATAACTTATGAGGATAAGTTACAACTCGCCCAATTGGAATATACTCAGCTTGTGGTATATGACCATCATCCCACTCACTCAGTGTCCGAATATCAACGATTGAATATTGACTCAACACTTCTTGTGCGTAGTCATCAATTGCATAAGCTAAATAATTCGTTTCATTTAAACCATGCTGACAATTGACATTATAACTGAGCTTAAATGAGTGCGTTTGCAAGCTCCATAGATCAAAGACTAAGATTTGCTGCGCTAGTTCAAAATTACCGAGTAGTGCTTGCAATGCTAAAGTTGCTTGATAACTTCCCACCAGACTAACACTTGCTCCCAGTACACCGCTGATGTTACATGATTGCTGCGTAATAGGTACATGCTGAAGATAGCAGCGTAAACACGGCAATTCATCACGACTATGGCGATTAGCAAAGAAAATTACCTGCCCATCAAAGCCAAGCACCGAAGCATAGACCCACGCAGTATTCAATTGACGACACGTATCATTCATTAATAATTTGCTGTTATAGTCATCACTACAATCTAAAACTAGATCATGTTGAGTTACTAACTCACCACAGTTATGTACTGTCAAATTATTGCTAACGGCAACCAGCATGACAGATATATTTTGTTGTGCTAATTTATCAACCAAGGTCAGAGCTTTGTTTTTGCCAATATCGGTAGGTGTAAACCAAATCTGCCGATTGAGATTTGACTCTTCAATAATATCTGCATCACAGACTGTTATTTGTCCGACACCGCTAGCTACCAGATATGGCACTACCACAGCTGCAAGACCACCAGCTCCGACACATAATACCTTGGCAGCAGCAAGTTTATTCTGCCCAGCTTGACCAATTTCTGAGAGTACTATTTGACTACGGTAACGGTTATCCACCACACACCGGCGGTAACACGTGCAGCAGTTGACTATTCACCAATTCAGCATCTTCAGATAAAATTTTCGTCGCGCTAGCAAAAGCACAAGTTTGTAAAAGAACTAACATCTCTTCATCATTAGTAAAATGAAGTTTCTCAAGCAATAACTGACGTAACTGTGCAATATTACTATTTGCAATTAGTTCGATGTGCATGCCACTAAGCTTGCGCGCCGAGCCAAAACCTTTTAATTCAATTTTCATAGCTCTATTCCAGAATTGTTAATCAAATAAATCAGCAATCAGCGGTACAAATTGCACTTTATCACCAATCTTAATTTGTTGCTCTTCGCCGGCAATCGCCCACACGTTGCTAGTGGTTAACGGCGCAATTTTAAATGATGCTTGTTCACGGCTAATAGTTAGCTGTGCAAGCCCATTATCAATGCTTAAATTAGCTTTCAAGAACTGGCGTAAGCGGTGTTTTTTATGAAACTCATTCTGCGCAATTGCCGTAGATATTTTCTCGGCATGTTTACCAACCATTGCACGAATTAATTGGATGACAAAAAACCGCCAACCGACAAAACTCGACACAGGATTGCCTGGTAAGCCAAAGAAATAACGTCCATCAGTGAATTTGGCAAATAAAATTGGTTTACCTGGACGAATTGCCGTTTTATGAAAAATTATTTCCGCGCCAATTTCACGAAGAGTCTCAGGAATAAAATCCCATTCGCCCATTGAGACCGCACCAGTGGTAATAATTATCTGTGCGCTGCTGTTATAGATTAAATCAATTAATTCTTTACCACTATCACCAATAATACCATGATAGTTTAAATCAAATACTGGTGAAGTAGCTAAATTTTGCAATAATGGCGCATTTGCATTATAAATTTGCCCAAAATCAAGAGCTTGGCTATATTTATCACTAATTTCTTCGCCACTAGTTGCCAATGCGATAGCTATTTGACTATATACTGTCACAGAAGCAACACCACAAGCTGCTAATAACATAATATCTTGAGGACGCAGTTGTTGGTTCGCATGCACAATTAAACTATTTTGCTGGACATCTTCGCCAGCAAAACGTAAATTAGCAGATGATTCAACGCCATCAGAAACTAAGATATATTTTTGTTCACCTTCATGAACTACTTGTACCTGTTCAATCGGAATAATTGCATCATAATCATCAGGAACGGCAGCACCAGTCATTATCGCAATACAATCAGCTAACTCCACATTCTGCAAATCACTGCCCGCAGCCAAGGTTGCACCAACGCGTAATTTAACTGGACAAATCGCACTTGCCGTTACGGTATCTGCCGCTTTAAGCGCGAAACCATCCATAGCCGAATTATTAAACGACGGTAAATTCATATGACTATAAATATCTGCTGCACTAATTCGCCCACATGCATCCTGAAGCATTACGCTTTCATGAGTATGTAACTTAGCATGTGATCTAATTAATTCAATAGCAGCTAAATAACTAATCATGATTACCACCAGCAGCCATTTTAACTAAATGATTGAGAATCGGTAATAGACACTCCATACTCTCACGTACCGCATTACTACTACCGGGTAATGCAATGATAATGGTTTTATTGACTACATAGGCAACTGAACGACTCCCCCAGCTAAATGGAGTATAATTGCTCCCATGAATCCGCAAAACTTCACCAATACCTGTAATAACGCGCCCCCCCAATTCGGCCAAAGTTTCAGGAACGATATCTCGTTCAGTAAGCCCAGTACCACCGGTGGTAATAATCAGGTTTACACTTGCATTAGCCTGTAGATTAATAATTGCTGTTTTTAATAATTCCGCTTCATCTGCTAATATCTCATGTGCAATTAAATTCACATTGTGCTTATGGAGAATTTCTTGCAATAGCTTACCAGATTTATCTTTATACTCACCACGACTCGCACGATCACTCAAGGTGATCGTGGCGCAATTAAGCTGCGCTAAATCAATTACTACAGGAATATATTCATAAAGCCACTTTGGATAGGTATTTACTTGCGGATTAAACCATACGCCACTTTTACCACCAATTTTAACTATTAATTTAATGTCTGAAATAGTTAAAATTGGCTCACTAATTTTACTCAAGTCATAGATGGTCAATAAGCCAGCACTCACACCAGCAAGAGCTTCCATTTCAACACCAGTTTTGGCACTGGTAATTGCAACACAGTAAACTTGCACCGCATTTTCTGCCTCGAGCAATTCGGTAATAAATTCAACTTTATCTAAACTGAGTGGATGACACAATGGAATCAAAGCACTAGTATTTTTAGCACCCATAATCGCAGCAACTTCAGCTAAGCGCAATGGGTCTCCTTTAATCATTTGACCATTTTTGATTAATTGGAGTACTTCAGCACCCACAATAATTTTACCGCAGGCAATCGCAATCCGTTTAGTTGAGATTTTGTCACTGACATCAATCATATGATAATAACTATTCATTTAACCACCAATCTTGGAAAAATTGATTACATCACCACTTTTATTCTGTTGCAATAAATGCTCTTTGGGTTTTTCAGTGAGTAATTTAATTATTGTTTGTTTCAGTTGTGCTTTTTGCGTGCTATTTTGCATTAGATCACGCAAATTATAGCTCTGTTCGCCAAATAAGCATAATTTTAGCGCACCTAAATGAGTAAAGCGTAAACGATTACACCCAGTGCAAAAATCTTTGCTATAGGGCGCGATAACGCCAATTTTGCCGAGATAGCCGGGATGGGCAAACATTTTAGCTGGACCATCATTCTGCCCTGACGTGCTATTTCGCCATCCTCTGGCATTCAACTCAGCGATTAATTGGCTAGCTGGTAGATAATTATCAGCAAAATACTGTTGATTCTCATTCGTTCTCATTAGTTCAATAAAACGAACATCTAAATTTTGCTGACGTAATAGATTGATAAAATTTGTCAATTCACCAAAATTAGACTTTAATAACACTGTATTTATTTTTACTTTCTTGATCGATGATTGCAAAGCATAATCTAGCGATTCTAAGACATAGTTGAGTTTGTTAGTAGCGGTTATCTGCTTAAAGTGCTCTGGATCAAGACTATCGACACTAATATTCAGATTGGTTAATCCAGCATGAATGTAGTCATCGAGCTGAGTCTGTAATTTATAGGCATTGGTAGTTAAAGCAATCGTTTCGATTTGTGGAAATTGTTTGATAATCTTGATTATCGAGCCTAAATCATTGCGTAAGGAGGGCTCACCACCAGTCAAACGAATTTTGCTAACACCTAACTCAACTACCGCAGCCACAAGATTATTAATTTCGTTTGTGCTCAGCGAAGAATTATAATTAGTACTAATATATCCATTTGGCAAACAATATTGACAACGGAAATTGCATTTATCGGTAAGCGACAATCGAATATATTTGAACTGGCGGTGATAGGTATCCTGTAGCAAATTGGTAGTATCCATTATACAATTAGTTTAATTAGTGAAGCCTTATTATAAGGCAGGTTATCTCTATATAACAAGCCCTATAAATAGAACAAGCAACAGACTAATTTGCAACACATCATACATACAAGTTAACTTACTCTTGTACGTCAAAATATTGTTCAATAATGTGTTGTAGGAATTTTACGACTTCATTTTCTTTTTTAGTTATTTTAATATTAGAACGAATTAAATAAAAACTAAATTCATTGGCAATATATTCAGGTAAGACACGAACTAATTCACCTTTAACTAAATGAGGTTTGGCCATAAAATATGGTAATACACATATCCCATAGCCATGCAAAACCATTTCCAAGCCGTAAAACAGATTATCAAAGGCTAAATTAGAATTAGTAATGACAAATTGATTAACTTCACCATTTTTATCAAATAAATTTATCTCACGTGTTGCTGAACCATTATGGATATCAAGCAATAGTTTATGTTCGGCAAGCTCAGTGATATTTACCGGCATGCCATACTCAGTCGTATATTTTGGTGCTGCAAATAGCATTTTGGAACATGAATAAAGCTTGCGTACTAGATAGCTTTCATTTTCTGGCATCTGCGTCGAAATAGCTAAATCAAAGGCGTGGTTATACAGCGCTGAAAAATTAAACACCGAAAAATTAATTTGCAACTGCGGATATTTTGCTAGAAATTTATTCAAGTCTCCGGCAATGGCTTTTTGTGCAAATATCGGTGGGATAAATAGATTGATAGTGCCAGCTAATTCATAACTATCATCATTTAAGACGTTCAATTTATTATTAGCAAGGACATATTCTTCGGCAAATAAATGATAAATTTTATTGCCGAAACTAGTTAGCTCCAACGTATTGCCATTACGAGTTAATAGCGCTTGTTTTAGTTTACTTTCAAGCATCTTAATACGCCGGCTAATTTTAGAAGACTGCAGATTTAACTTACGTGCGGCTTTATTGATACCACCAACATTAACAACTTCGACAAAAAGATAGAGGTCGCTATAGACTTCAAAATCATTGGTATCAATTTTCATATTAAATCTTTTTTATGTGTTAGATGGAGTTACTCGGCAATTTATGCAATAAACCAACAGTCATTAAGGTTATGTATTCTAACATAGCATTAAATTTTTATTTATGCTTTTTTGCGCCCAACTTCTAGCTTATAAAAAATTAGCTAACCACATCAATAGTTAATTAATCATAAATCAATATCTGAGCAAATTAGTCAATCTATTTTTAGCGCCATACATTCTATTTTTATTCACTATTCTCCTAGCAATAACTTAGTACAATAACCATATAAATAAAAATGTAATCCAATAACCTATTTAAATCATGCTAATACACTAATCTCTCTTCAAATAAAAAAAAGAGCATAGCGGCCAAGTTATCGTCATGATTTAAACCGACTACCGAGAAAATTCGAGGAGAATTTAATGAGTCATTTACTAGACCGTTTTACTTTCTTTAGCAAAAAGAAAGAACCATTTGCTAATGGTCACGGTATAACCACTGAAGAAAATCGCGAATGGGAAAATGCCTATCGCCAACGCTGGCAACACGACAAAATTGTTCGCTCAACTCATGGAAACAATTGTACTGGTTCATGCAGTTGGAAGATTTATGTCAAAGGTGGTTTAGTAACTTGGGAAACGCAACAAACCGATTATCCTCGTACACGTCCAGACTTACCCAATCACGAGCCACGTGGTTGTCCACGTGGTGCAAGTTACTCATGGCATCTATATAGCCAAGCACGGATTAAATATCCATTAGTTCGTTCGACATTATGGCGTTTATGGCAAACTGCATTAAGCAAAAACTCAGATCCAGTGCATGCTTGGACTAGTATAGTTGAAAATTATAAAGCCCGTGAAAGTTATCAACAAGAGCGTGGTATGGGTGGTTTTATTCGTGCGTCATGGGATGAGCTAACTGATTTAGTGGCAGCTGCAAATATTTACACGATTAAAAAATATGGACCAGATCGTATTGCTGGCTTCTCACCGATTCCCGCAATGTCGATGGTATCTTTTGCTGCTGGTACACGCTATTTATCATTAATTGGAGGTAATTCTCTTAGCTTCTATGACTGGTACTGTGATTTACCACCAAGCAGCCCACAAATTTGGGGTGAACAAACTGATGTTCCAGAAAGTGCCGATTGGTATAATTCAAGTTTCATCATCACATGGGGTTCAAATATCCCGATGACGCGTTCGCCAGATGCTCATTTCTTAGCTGAATCACGTTACAAAGGTACTAAAGTTATAACAGTAACTCCAGACTATGCGGAAGTGGCTAAATTCTCTGATGTGTGGTTAAATCCCAAACAAGGTACCGATGCAGCAATGGCGTTGGCAATGGGACATGTAATTCTTAAAGAGTTTTTCGTCAAGCAACCAACCAAATATTTTAACGATTATTGCAAACAATATAGTGATATGCCGTTTCTGATTGTTCTGGAAAAAAATCACAATGGTCAATTAATATCGGGAAGGATGCTGCGAGCGAATGAATTGGCTGAGTCACTCGCTATTGATGAGACAACGGCTGCTCACGTGACGCTGTTAATTGATGCTAAAACGAAGAAAACTGTCGCACCAAATGGTACCGTTGGCTCACGCTGGGATAAAAGTGCCAAATGGAATCTTGAATTAAAAGATTTAGTAAGTGGTGCTGAGATTGACCCAATCCTAAGTTTACAAGACATTGACAATCATCAATTGACAGAAGTAGTGTTTCCATATTTTGGTGCTACAGCACAAGAGACAGCTAGCATTATTGTGCATCAAGTACCAACGATTACAGTACAGCTAAAATCTGGTGAAGCAGCTAAAGTTGCCACGGTATTTGATTTGTTCTTAGCCAATTACGGTATTGAGCGTGGTTTTGCGGATAATAATTGTGCCGCGACTTATGATGAAAATAAAGCTTATTCACCAAAATGGCAAGAAGCAATTACTGGAGTACCTGCGTATAAAGTAATTGATATTGCGCGACAATTTGCTGAAAATGCCAACAAAACCCAAGGTAAATCAATGATTATTGTTGGTGCTGGTATTAATCACTGGTACAACATGGATATGACTTATCGCGCGATTATTAATTTATTAGTAATGTGTGGTTGTGTTGGTAAATCTGGTGGTGGTTGGTGTCATTACGTTGGACAAGAAAAATTGCGTCCGCAAACAGGTTGGCAACAATTGGCAACTGCTGCCGATTGGACACGTCCAGCTCGTCTTATGAATGGAACGTCATTTTTCTATGCGCACACCAATCAATGGCGCTATGAAAAAGTAAATGTGGAACATATTCTCTCGCCAACTGCAGATAGTAAAGATTTGCAAAATAAATCGATTATTGATTTTAATGTGATCGCTGAACGGCGCGGTTGGTTACCAACTGCACCTCAACTGCAAGCTAATCCACTAGAAATCGGGCGCATAATCAAAGAATCAGGGCAAGACCCGAAAGAATATATCACTCAACATCTACAAGATGGTAGTCTGCAAATGGCTTGCCTTGACCCAGATAATCCACTTAACTGGCCACGCAATATGTTTGTCTGGCGCTCAAATTTACTTGGAGCTAGTGGTAAAGGTCATGAGTACTTCTTGAAACATTTACTAGGAACATCCAATGGTGTGCAAGGTAAAGATTTAGGTAGCGAAGGCAAAAAACCAGAAGATGTAATTTGGCATGAGCAAGCCCCAGAAGGTAAATTAGATTTGCTGGTAACACTTGATTTTAGAATGTCCTCAACTTGTTTATATTCTGATATCGTGTTACCAACGGCATCATGGTATGAAAAGAATGACTTAAATACTTCGGATATGCACCCATTTATTCATCCATTCTCTCAAGCAATTGATCCAGTTTGGGAATCAAAAAATGATTGGGAAATCTATAAATTATTTGCCAGAAAAATATCTCATCTCTCTGTAGGTCATTTAGCGACTGAACACGATGTAGTTTTAACCCCTATTATGCACGATACCGTTGCAGAATTAGCTAGTGATAATAATAAAAACTGGTGGGATAACCAAACCGCACCGATAGCCAATGTAACTATGCCCAATGTAACGCTAGTTGAACGTGACTACAGCAAAATATTAGAAAAATACACCTCGCTCGGACCATTGGTTGAGACGCTTGGTATCGGTAGTAAAGGGATTAGTTGGCAAGCGGATAAAGAGATTGATTTGCTCAAAACTTTAAATTATACAGCCGACAATGGTCGAGTTAAAATCGAATCAGACATTGATGCCTGTGAAGTTATTTTGTCATTATCGCCAGAAACTAGTGGTGCAGTTGCCAATAAAGCATGGCAAAAAGTTAGCGAATTTACAGGGCGTGAACACAATCATTTGGTTGAAGCACGTGAAGATGAAAAAATTCGTTTCCGTGATATTCAAGCGCAACCACGCAAAATTATTACGTCACCAACCTGGAGTGGAATTGAATCTGAACATGTTAGCTATACCTTTAGTTATACCAATGTCCATGAATATATCCCATGGCGCACCTTGACTGGCCGCCAAGAGCTCTATCAAGATCATCCATGGATGCGTGCTTTTGGTGAAGAACAATGCGTCTATAAAGCGCCACTTAACCCAAGTAGTATAGCGAGTATAATTGATAAGAGCGAAAAAAATGTGGTACTCAATTTTTTAACTCCACATCAAAAATGGAGTATTCATAGTACCCATGCCGAAAATTTAATTATGCTAACCTTGTCACGTGGCGGTCCAAATGTGTGGCTAAGCGAGAATGATGCTAAATCGGTTGATGTTGCCGATAATGATTGGGTTGAATTGTACAATGAAAATGGTGCAATTATGGCACGTGCGATTGTCAGTCAGCGGATTCCTGATGGCGTAGTTATGATGTATCATGCTCAAGATAAAACGGTTAATGCACCAATGAGTCGCAAAACCGGTGTCCGTGGTGGGGTGCATAACTCTGTAACTCGGGTTACTATGAAACCAACGCATATGATTGGTGGTTACTATCAATTAGCCTATGGTTGGAACTATTATGGTACCGTTGGTTCAAACCGCGATGAATTTGTCGTTTTGCGTAAAGTAACTGAAAAAATTGAATGGGGCAATACTTATGCCACAAATGAAACTGCATATACAAAAGAATAGGGGCAAAAATGTCGACTCAATATAAACCTAAAATCCGCGCACAAATTGCGATGGTCTTAAATTTGGATAAGTGCATTGGTTGCCATACTTGTTCAGTAACCTGTAAAAATGTCTGGACCTCACGTCGTGGCGTTGAATACGCATGGTTTAACAATGTTGAAACCAAACCAGGAGTTGGCTTCCCAACCGATTGGGAAAATCAGCAGCGCTGGAATGGTGGTTGGCACCTAAACCGTCGCGGTAGATTAGAACTAAAACAAGGTAGTAAAATAAAAATTTTGGCAAAAATATTTGCCAATCCCAATCTACCGCAAATTGATGACTATTACGAGCCATTCACTTTGGATTATCAGCACGGTCAACATGCACCAAAATCGAAGGCGTCTCCTGTTGCAACACCAGTATCCATCTTAACTGGTAAAGCTATGGACAAAATCAAGCATGGACCAAACTGGGAGGATATGCTTGGGGGTGAATTTAGTAAGCGCTCTCTGGATAAAAATTTCGATGAGATTGGTAAAGAAATTTACGGTCAATTTGAAAACACCTTTATGATGTATTTACCGCGTTTATGTGAACACTGTTTGAACCCTGCTTGTGTGGCTTCATGTCCATCGGGTGCGATCTATAAGCGCGAAAAAGACGGAATCGTCTTAATCGATCAAGACAAATGCCGTGGTTGGCGCATGTGTGTCAGTGGCTGTCCGTATAAGAAAATTTACTTCAATTGGGAATCGAATAAATCCGAGAAATGTATCTTCTGTTATCCACGGATTGAGTCTGGTGAACCAACAATTTGTTCAGAAACTTGTGTTGGACGGATTCGCACGCTAGGTGTACTTCTCTATGATGCCAACAAAATTGCTGATGCAGCCTCAGTTCCTGAGAGCAAAGATTTATACCAGTCACAATTGGATATATTCTTAAATCCACATGACCCAGAAATCATTAAACTAGCCCGTGAAGAAGGTATTCCTGAATCATGGCTTGATGCCGCGGTAAAATCACCGGTCTATAAGATGGCGATTGAGTGGAAAGTAGCTTTCCCGCTGCATCCAGAATTTCGTACCTTACCAATGGTGTGGTACATTCCACCATTATCCCCTATTCAACAAGCATTGGAAACGCATGATATTTTCCCAAGCATTGACAGCATGCGCATACCCGCCAAATATTTAGCCAATATGCTAACTGCCGGCGATGAAAAATCGGTGCATCTTGCCCTGTCACGAATGCTAACGCTACGGAGCTTTATGCGTGCTAAAACCGTTGATGGTGTGATTGATTCCTCTATCTTAGCCGAAGTTGGCTTAACCGCAGAAATGGCCGCTGAAATGTATCGTTACATGGCAATCGCCAATTATGAAGATCGGTTTGTCGTACCAACCAGTCATACTGAATATGCAGGCGATGCATTTGGATTACGCAGCAGTTGCGGCTTTAGTGCAGGAAATTGTAGCTCGGATGGTGATAGCAATTTGAATGCGTTTGGTAAAGTGCAAAAAATTAACTTCTTTGGTGGTAACAAGAAATGAAAAGCTTTAAAGTGTTAAGCATAATGTTACATTACCCGAGTAAAGAAATCCAAGCTGAACTTAGCAATCTGGTTGCTATCCTTAACGATGAAAAAATTTTTGATACTAAATACCTAAAAAACTTAAGAGAATGGGCTGACAAATATGCCAACTATGATTTGATTACGTGGCAAGAAGAGTATGTGAGTATTTTTGATCGTAATGTCTCATTGTATCTTTTTGAATATATTCATGGTCAATCTAAGGATCGCGGTCAAGCAATGGTCGATTTAGTTGAATACTATCAAAGTTTAGGCTTTATAATAAATAGCAATGAATTACCAGATTATTTACCATTAATTTTGGAATTTTTGTCGGAACAAGATGAAAGTGTGATTAAAGAATTCTTGACTGACATGCTCGAGTTAATTAGTCAAATTGGCATGCGCTTAAAACAGCATCATAGCCAATATGCGGTAATTTGTGATTTATTATTAATCTACATGGGTAAAAGCCCAAGTATCAAAGATAAAACTATCATCCTCAAAACCGCTAGTGATATTGATAAAGATTGGCAAGAACCACCGGTATCATTTAATTCAACTAGTGGATGTAATATGCCATCTGGTTTATAATAAGGATAAGATTCATGAACTTAGATTTCATTTTTTTTCAAGTGTACCCGTACGTTGCATTTACGATTTTTGTCGTGGCAACCTGGATTCGTTATGACCGTGAGCAGTATTCATGGAATGCGCGTTCCAGCCAAATTTTAAGTGATAAGTGGTTTGTGCTAGGCAATAATTTGTTTCATTGGTGTGTAATCATGTTGCTCTCAGCGCATTTCGTTGGTTTATTGACACCTGAAGCATTGTACAAATCAATTATTAGTCCACACCATAAACAAATCTTGGCCATGACGGCAGGTGGTATTTTGGGTACCATCTGTTGGGTTGGTATGACGATTCTGGTTTTACGTCGCCTATTTAATTTACGGGTGCGTACCAATAGTCGTCCATCTGACATCATGATTCTATTAGTATTGTATGTACAATTAATGTTAGGCTTATCAACCATTCATGTTTCAGCCAAACATCTTGATGGTGTCGATATGGAGGCCTTGGCAAATTGGGTACAACATATTGTAACCTTTCGAACTGATGCTTACCTCTATTTACAAAACATCAATATAATCTTTAAAATTCATCTATTTGTTGGTATGACCTTATTTGTGTTATTCCCGTTTACGCGTTTGGTACATATTGTCAGCGTGCCATTACAGTACTTAACCCGAACCGGTTACCAAATTGTTAGAAAATAATTAACTAGAGGAAAATAACCTGATACTAGGTAAGCACCAAATCTGTTACATGGTAAAATAGCCAGTGAGAGCTGCATTGCATTAACTTACCTTAACCTGATTTAAAGACTTACTAGTTATCAAGGATTTTATCAATATGAGGCTGCATAAATTTAACATTATTAATATGGTATTAATGTTATCAATACCATATATACACGCTTCAGAACTAAATATAGCGGTAGCTAGTAATTTTGCAACTACCGCCAAACAACTGGCGCAAATCTATCATCAAACCACAGGTAATAACGTGGTGATCTCAAGCGCAAGTACTGGAACATTATATAACCAAATTAAAAATGGCGCACCTTTTGCAGTTTTGCTATCAGCTGACACCACAACCACGGCAAAACTGATTGCAGATAATTTGGTAATTGAGAGCAGCAACTATACTTATGCAACAGGGCGAGTTGTGCTCTGGAGCAAGCAAGCAAATTATGTAGATAATAATGGTAGTATTTTGAAAACTCAGTCATATAACCATCTGGCTGTTGCCAATCCAAAATTAGCACCATATGGCGCAGCTGGCTATCAAGTCATTAACTATTTTAAGTTAGCCGAACAACTCAAAACCAAAATTGTTACTGGTGATAATATTAATAGCACGTATCAATTAATCGCCAGTGGTAATGCCGAACTTGGTTTCGTGGCACTGGCACAAATAATGCGTAATGGTAAGATAACATCGGGGTCAGCATGGGTAGTTCCAGATAATATTGCCACACCGATTAAGCAAACTGCAGTTGTCTTGACGTCTGCTAAAAATAATCCAATAGCCTATGACTTTATGAATTTTCTTAAAAGTAGTCAAGCGCAGCAGATTATTCATAGCTATGGATATCAATAGATGTTAATCAGTCATGATGACTTACTGGCAATTTATTTAAGTGTAAAATTGGCGCTCATTACTACCCTAATTTTATTGATGATTGCAATCCCACTGGCGTGGTGGTTAACGCTTAGAAGTAATAAATTAAGTCTCATTATAAATACTTTGTGTACAACGCCACTAGTTTTGCCACCTAGTGTAATTGGCTTTTATTTACTGGTCATGTTTAGCCCAACGGGAATAATCGGTAAATTTACCACGTTATTCGGAATTGGCACTTTATCATTCACTTTTAGTGGATTAGTGATTGCCTCGGTAATCTATTCATTACCTTTTGTATTGCAACCGATTCAAACTATCTATAAACAAATTGGGCGCAGACCGCTTGAAACGGCACTCATGCTTGGCGCATCACCAACAAAAGCATTTATCAAAGGGATTTTACCACAGGCTAAAAATGGTATTATTTCAGCTGCATTGCTTGGTTTTGCACATACAGTGGGTGAGTTTGGAATAGTGCTAATGATTGGTGGTAATATTACGGGCAAGACCCAAGTAGTCTCAATTCAAATCTACAATCATGTTGAAGCATTTGAGTATCATAATGCCAACAGCCTAGCCTTGATTATGTTATCATTTGGCTTTACCACCCTATTTGTAACTTATTGTTTACAAATTAAAAAAGAAAAATAGGATTGATATATTGCTTAAGCTAAATATTAAACAGCAATTATCTAATTTTACTTTAGATATTTCAATAGAGGTTCCGCCACATAAAATTACCGCAATTTATGGTCCATCTGGTTCGGGCAAGTCAAGCTTACTCAGAATCATTAGTGGTTTAGAGCTTTTAAGTGGCAATGAAGTTAGTTTTCAAAAACAAGTGTGGCAAGATAAAAATATTTTTATACCTCCAGAAAAACGACGAATTGGTATGGCCTTTCAAGAAGCATACCTCTTTCCACATCTCAATGTCAAAGATAATTTGCTTTTTGTCTCTACGTCCCCCCCCCCTGACATGTTCGATAAATTAGTTAATGATTTCTCATTGCAGCATTTATTGTCACGGATGCCGCATAAATTATCTGGTGGAGAACAACAAAAAATTGCTTTAGCACGAACTTTATTACATTCTCCGCAACTGTTATTACTAGACGAAGCTTTTGCAGCACTAGATAATACCGGCAGTATGCTCCTATTGGATTATCTAAAGCAGCAGACTAATCTCCCAATAATCATGGTCAATCATAACATTAATGAAATAATGCATTGTGCTGACTATGTAATTAAGCTAGCAACAGGAAAAATCACCCACCACGGCAATATTTATAGGATGTTAGAACATTTTGAAGACTACAGCAAATATAACATTCTATTAGATGTTACAAAAACTGATAAAGAAAATCTATTATTCTCGTCACTTGGTTTAATTATTTTGCCAAGTTGGCAACAACAGCAACAAACTTCACGCATTTTAATTCAGTCAAATAATATTTCAATCAACAATAGAGCTATTACACCATTATCAATATCAGCACAGATAACACAGATTAATGTGCACAAGAGCTATTATGAGTTAGAGTGCCACCTATCAAATAATAGTAAAATCACTATTCCGATTGCTCCTTTCAATTGTGAATTTTGTAATTATACACTAGGAGAACAGCTTTTCTTGACCATAAACTCATTCAAATTTATCTAATTGTCAAGCTCGGACTAAAAGTGCACTACCTTTAGAGAGTATCGTCAATTAACTGGATGTTTGGGAAAATCTAGTCTTAAATGAAGTAGAAATCAGACAAAAGGTCGAGTGCACCGTCCCTAAAAATCTAGACAAAAGTAAATAAGAATCTAGTAAGCCCATGCTAAACTTTAGGCATGGCTTTCTAGAGCGATTTTTAGGACTATTTTTAAATGAGTAATAAACAACAGGAACTGACAAAAAAAGAATCAGGTGCAGTCGGTTATACTAAAGAATTTAGAGACCAAATTGTTGAAGTCTGGAATAGTGGAATTTATCAAACCATGGCTGAATGTGCACGTAATTATAATGTTCCCGAAAAACTATTTTATCAGTGGGTAGCAAAGGCTAATAAACCAAGTTTAGCACCAAGAGAAGCACAGGAATTAATTAAACTACGGAAAGATGTTAAGCGCTTAAATGAAGAGTTAATGATCTTAAAAAAGACGGCAGCGTATTTTGCGAAAGAAATGAAGTAAAGTACGCTTGGATACAGAAACATAAAGATGAGCTTAAAGTTAGCCTAGCTTGTAAAGTCTTAAAGGTTGTCAGGTCTAGCTATTATGCGTGACTCAAAGGTGATAGCAGACGTATAGTTAGGCAACAAGAACTTGATTTATTGATAAGCAAAGTTAAATCGTTGATGCTAAAAATCATGTATCAATCTGATTTAATTTAATAATACGCCATTTTAATGGGCAAGATATTGCAAGAAATGGTAAAATAATGCTTTAAACCTTGCAATATCAGTGAGCAAAAAACATGAAACCACGTAAAATAGAAGATAAATTCCAACCAGAATTATTAAAGATTCAGTTAATCCATTTATCGGATATGAGGCATAGCTTGGTTCAATTAGCAGATAAATTTAACTGGGCTAAAATTGATGAATTGTGCGGTGCAAAGTTTTGCAAAAATAATGGACGAACCGCATTACCGAGCAGGATGATAGTAGGTTTGTTACTACTCAAACAAATGAATGATTTATCAGATGAAGAAGTCTGCGCTAAGTTTATCGAGAACCCTTACTTTCAATATTTTTGTGGCAATAAGTATTTTGAGCATGAAATAGGTTTAACTAGTGAAAGTCTGACCAACTGGCGTAAACGCCTTGGCAATGAAACCTTTCAGCAGATTTTAGCTGAAACAATAGCTTTGGGATTAGCGGAGGAAGTAATAAACCCAAAGGAGTTAAGCGAAGTAATTTCTGATACCACGGTACATGAGAAAAATATCACTTACCCAACGGATGGTAAATTACTTTGCAAAGCTCTAGAACAAGTTGTTGAGCTCGGTTTAGCTAGTGGGGTGTCAAGTTTCGTCAAACTTACAAGCGCACCGCTCCGAGGCTAAGGAACAATGCAGCACGGTTATCGCACGCAAGAAAACCAGTCCAAGCCAAGCGAGAAACTAAGCATCTGCGAACCTTGCTTGGTCGGGTAATTCGTAAATCCGAGCGTCAGATTGAGAGTTTGAAAAATGTATCGCAAAATCTTCTACAGGAGTTTAAAGACAAAGTAGCGCTAGCTAAACAAGTCTTTGAACAAAAGCGTGATAGTAAAGATAAAATTTACTCAATGCATGAACCAGAGGTGAGCTGTATTGCTAAAGGCAAAGCACATAAGAAATATGAGTTTGGTAGTAAGGTTGGAATAGTGAGTACAATTAAGAGTAGCTTTATTCTGGCAGTAGACTCATTTAGCGGTAATCCTTATGATGGAAAAACCTTGAGCGATCTTTTAATTCAAACCGAGCTAAATACTGGAGAGAACATCACAACTGTTGTTTTAGACAAAGGTTACCGAGGCTGCAAGAAAGCGCATCCAGAAATAAAAGTTATGCTCTCTGGAGATAGAAATTTAAGTCCCTCAGAGAAAAAGAAACTAAAGCAAGAGTGTGTCCTAAATTTTGTGTCAATCTGATTTCTACTTCATTTTAAGATCAGATTTTCCCAAACTTGATTAACATTTGTTGATATGCCATAGCCCAGTCACGAATCGGCATAGTCCAGCGTTTGGATATATTCTGGATTGCCAGATATAAAGTCTTAAATACAGCGGTATCATTGGGAAATGACCGCTTATTTTTTACCACCTTGCGTAGAGTCATATTTAATGATTCTATCGCATTAGTGGTGTAAATTGCTTTACGAATATCTTTGGTATAACCAAATAAAGTATTTAACTGATCCCAGCGATTGTACCATGATTTGCTTATCGCAGGATATTTTGCATCCCATTTTTGAGCAAATTCATCGAGATTTTCTAAGGCAAGTTCTTCTGTATCTGCTGAATAGATGGTTTTCAAATCAGCAGCTACTTCTTTACGATCTTTCCACGGTACAAAGGCTAGTGAGTTACGTACCATGTGTACAATACATGACTGTACTTGGCATTCTGGATAGACTGAAGCTATTGCATCAGAAAAGCCAGTCAAACCATCACAGCAAGCTATGAAGACTTCTTTTACGCCACGATTGTTTAATTCAGTTAGAACATTTAACCAGAATTTAGTACCCTCATTTTGTGATATCCACATACCCAGCAACTCTTTATTGCCATCAGTACCAATACCAAGAGCTAGATATATCGACTTATTAATGATTGACTTGTTTTCTTGCACTTTAACCACCATACAATCCAAAAATAAAATTGGATAGCGTGATTCAAGTGGACGGTTTTGCCATTCTTTGACTTCATCGTTAACACTGTCCGTAATTGAAGATAATAACTCTTCAGATAAGTCTTGATGGTAAAGTTCATTAATCGTAGCGCGAATATCGCGCATAGACATGCCACGAGAGTAAAGAGCCAAAACTGCATCATCGATGCCTTCAAGGCGCCGTTTATGCTTTTGGATTAGCAGAGGTTCAAAATCAGAATTACGGTCGCGTGGAACATTGATTGGTAGGTCACCGCTATTGGTTCTAATTGTTTTACTGCTAAAACCATTACGACGATTACGTGAGGAATCACTGCTTACTTCGGTGGATTCTGTTGTTGATAGATGATGTTCTATTTCACCAGATAAGGCACTTTCAATGATTCGACTCTTCAAGCCATGAATCATAGCTGCTAGATCGGATTGAGTTTTTACACCTGAAGAGATTAGCTCAATTACTTCATCTGGTATTTGAGCTAATAAATTTAAGGCTCTTTCGAGTTTTGTATGGGTAACTCTAAAAACTTAACTTACCCATCACTAA
>CAYIZV010000054.1:0-19539 GCA_964367915.1 uncultured Neisseria sp. | reverse complement strand
TCTGATCTTTCTGATCTTTCTGATCTTTCTGATCTTTCTGATCTTTCTGATCTTTCTGATCTTTTTGATCTTGTTTATTTTGCTGTTCTTGCTGTTGTTTTAATTTTTTAACTAATTCACGGTTATGCAGAGCATCCGGAAAATTTTTTTGTAATTCCAGTGCTTTGGTATAAGCATCAATAGCTTCCTGATATTTCTGCATTTGAGCTAAGGTATTACCCTGATTGTACCAACCATTAGCGGTTTTATCCTGCTTAAACATCTCCAAAGCCTGATCATATTTTTTATCACGATAATACGCAACGCCTTTCCAATGATTATCGCTAAATTTTGCTGCTGCTTCACTATTTTTTTGTTGATCTAATAATCGTGCCGCTTGTTGATTCTGATTAAACCATAAATCCTGAAAGCTAAAAGCAAAAGCCGTATTGGATAGCATCAAGCCAAGCGCTACACAAGTTCCGCGCAGCACCGTACGACATGGTATTAATTTTGACTTTAACATAATTTCTCCAACCAACCTCTACGCGCCAATAATGCAAACAAAATTAATGCTCCCCAAATCAAATAATCACCACGATCCTGCCATAAACTTTCGGTTTGCGACTCAGCTGAGGCTTTAGCATCAAGATCATTTAACATAGCAACTTTTAGTAAACTATCTACATCGGCATTATCCCCCTTAAATGCAACGTATTCGCCACTACCAGCTTTTGCAAGATTTTCTAAACCACTAACATCAAGATGAGCCAAACTCACATTACCATTAGCATCAGTTGCAAAATTACCATTATTATCCCTTGCAGGTGTTCCTTCCTGAGTTCCAATAGCCAAAACAGAAGTTACAAATCCCTGCTTAGCCAAATTACCCGCTTCAGCCAAAGCATTTGCAGATGGTGAACTGTCGGTAATCAAGATAATTTCGCCACGTGTTGCTCCAGATTGTTTGAAAAGCTCGCCAGCTTTAGCTAATCCTGCAGCAATATCCGAGCCCTGCACGGGAACAATATTTGAATCAAGCACTGGCACCATTGAAGCAATAGTATTGCTATCTGCTGTCAATGGTGAAACCACAAAAGCACTACTTGAAAAAACCACCATCCCAGTTTGCCCTTCTTTTATTGCATGAAGCAAATCAAGAACTTTATATTTAGCTCTTTGCATGCGTGATGGTGTAATATCTGTGGCATTCATTGATTGTGAAACATCCAGCACAATTACCCGAGCTATATTTTTTTGATAAACTGGAGCAGCATAGCGTGACCAGCTAGGTCCACTTAGCGCAAATACGCTAAAAAACCAAGCAATGACAAGTAGTACTATCAACCATGTCGAACGGGCAGAAGGAGAATTTACTAAAATATGCTCCAGCAAATGTGGATCACAGTGCTCTTTCCAGATGTTATTAGTAGCGTGGGTTTTCTTATGCCACAAAAAAGCAATCAAGAGCGCTGGAATCAATGCCAACCACCACCATGGACGTATAAAATGAAATGTACCTAACATTTTACCTTCTCCATATTTTAATAATAATTAACAGAAAACTTAATCCCAGAGCCACCCCAAGAGTCCACGGATAAAGTGGCGTTACTGGGCGAATAGTAATTGCATCCGATTTAACTGGTTCAAGTTGATTAATTCGCGCATAGATATCGGATAGAGCAGCGCCATCTTCAGCCCGAAAAAATTCACCACCTGTAATTTGGGCAATCTGTTTAAGACTATCAATATCCAAATCGCTGGAAGGATTAACAATCTGTGTCCCAAATATTCCCGGTATCGCCATCTGGCTAGCACCAAGTCCAATCGTATAAATTTTGATATGTTCTTGTGCAGCAAGTTTAGCTGCAGCCAGAGGTTGCATCACCCCAGCATTATTTCCACCATCGGTAAGTAATACCAGCGCTTTGCTATCGCCTGGATAGTTAAGAAATTGTTTAACCGATAAACCAATCGCATCACCGATTGCCGTCTGTGGTCCAGCTATTCCCAAAGTTGCATCATTCAACATTTGTCCAACTGTCTTACGGTCAAAAGTCAATGGCGTTTGCAAATACGGTCGCGAGCCAAACAAGATTAATCCTAAACGATCACCAGTGCGTCCGCTGATAAACTGATTAGCAACCCGTTTCACAACATCAATCCGAGTTTCAGTTTGACCACTGCTAGTTTGCATATCTGGCGTTTGCATACTACCCGATAAATCAATTGCCATCAATAAATCACGTCCACTTTGCGGAAGTGTTAATGGTTTACCCAGCCACTGTATCCCTGCTCCTGAAATCACCATTAAAATCCAAATCAGTAAAGCAAGATATTTTAAAGAAGAAAGCGTTTTAGGTTTGCCAGAGCTATCGCCCTGAGCAAAAGTTTGTTGCAGCTGGCTAAAAAATGGAACTTTCAATGCTGAAGACTGTTCATTTTTCACCGCAGGAAACAGATAACGCACAATAAATGGCAGAAATATTGCCAAAAAAATCCATGGGTAAGCAACTTGAATCATAGCATCACCGTCCTTAACCAATTTTTAACTACACCCAAAATTTCTTGTGGATTTTCCAAGGTTTGCCGTTTATAAACATCAAGTAAAATTCGTCCAGAACCACGCGTAAACTCAGTAGTCTTGCCACTACGATCCAAAAACTGCAACCATTTTTCACCAAATAAATTTTGGGGATGCAATTCGCTAAATTTCTCGCGGGCAACACGCTTCAGCAAAATCGAAATTTCTGGGAGAACCTCTTCTCTTTGTTCTGCCTCAAAGGACTCTGCTTTAGCTTCAATCTGTGCCAGCAAAAGCAAAACCTGCTTTAATTTATACTGTCTGCTTGCTCGACGTAACTGCCACAAGACAAGAAATACCAAGATTAAAAGCGCAACAGCCAGTACAATATACCATCCGGGAGCAAGAGGAAAAATTGAAACCGGTGCTGGTAAATGAATATCTTTTAAATCCGCTAAACTATTATTTTCCACTTCTATTTACTCCAGCTTTTAATACTGCTGCCAAATCATCGTTGGTCGCTAGTGTCATAAATTGCATCCGATTTTGCCGTGATAAATTACGTAAATGCTCTACGCGTTTGGCAAAAGGTTGTGCATAACGCTCTTTAGTTTGCAAAGTATCACCAATCTCCAAACGGGCGCTACCATTATCCGTAAAGCTAAATATCCCTCGATCAGGTAAACTAGCTTCCAAAGGATCATAAACCAGCAAGTTAATCAACTCACATTTGTGAGCAATCAGGCGCAGATATTGTTCAGCATCGCTAGTTAGACTACAAAAATCGCTTAACACAATTACAGTGCTACCTGATTGAATCTGGCGCAGGATAAATTGCAAACTATTTGCCAATCCGCCTTGCTGGCGATTTTTTCTTGGATAGGTCAAAAGATTGAATACGTCCAATAAAGATTGACGACTGCGCCGTGGTTTAATATATTCTGCACCGAACTCATCAAAAACGACTCCACCAACTTGCTGGTGTTGTGCCAATGCAGCCCAACCTAAAAGAGCTGCAATTCTGGATGCAATAACACTTTTAAACGCAACTTTGGTAGCAAAACGCATCGATGCAGATTGATCTATTAGCAAGTAAACGGAGCGTTCGCGTTCTTCATGATAAACCTTGGTATAAGCTTTACCTGATCTTGCAGTTAGAGGCCAATGAATCAGGCGAATATCATCACCTGCCTGATAGCGGCGAACTTCGTCAAAATCCATTCCACGTCCGCGGGCATGCGAAGCATTGATACCATTGCTTACCGAATTAACTTTATTAGGATTAAAGAGCTGCAATTCAGCTGCGCAATAGCGCATCGCCAAAAGCTCATTAATTTCCGGATTAATGCCTTTAGTCATAATTTTTCATTCACTAGATATTGATAAATGGTTTACTCAAAGTATTCGAGAGTATGTTCCTAAGGAATTGGAACTACATTAAGAATTTTATCAATAATTTGATCACTGTTGATACCTTCAACTTCAGCTTCAAAAGTAAGCAAAATACGATGACGTAGTACTTCATGAATCATGACATGAATATCGTGCGGAGTAACATAGTCACGCCCCTCCAGCCATGCATGAGCACGAGCCGTGCGTTCAAGTGCAATCGTTCCGCGTGGGCTAGCACCAAAACTAATCCATTTAGCAAGTTCTGCCTGATATTTTTGTGGATAACGTGTTGCCATAATTAGTTGAATGATATATTCTTCCAAAGCATGGCTTAAATGAATGTTGGCTAGTTGTTGCTGAGCCGTAAAAATTGCGTCCTGACTAATTCTTGGACGGTTAACTTCTGTAGCTTGATTATTTACACGATTCAACGCTAAAATTTGTGCCTCTGCAGCCGCATCTGGATAAGCAATCTTAACATGCAACATAAAACGATCTAGTTGCGCTTCTGGTAAGGGGTAAGTTCCCTCTTGTTCAATCGGATTTTGCGTTGCCATAACCAGAAATAACTGCGGCAATGGATACGTTTGTTTACCAACTGTAATTTGTTTCTCACCCATCGCCTCAAGTAGCGCTGACTGCACTTTAGCAGGTGCACGATTAATTTCATCAGCTAACAAGAAATTATGAAATAACGGACCAGATTGGAATTGAAAAGTATGCTGCTCCGGAATATAAACATCAGTACCAGTTAAATCCGCTGGTAATAAATCTGGTGTAAATTGAACCCGGTGATAAGAGCAATCAATGCAAGAAGATAAAGTTTTAATCGCAGTAGTTTTAGCAAGTCCCGGCGCACCTTCAACTAAAAGATGTCCTGATGAAAGCAGCGCGATTAGTAAACGTTTGGTAAGCTCGGTTTGTCCGACAACCCGACTATTTAGATAATTAAGTAATTGTTGAAATTGTTCATGTTCAGTCATAGATCCTCCAGCGTTAAAAAACCAATTATGGTTACTCCTTTGAATTAATCTAACTCTGTCTGAGACTCAAAATACGTGGTTTACTCAGACGCTAGTCTTTCAAACGTTGGCGATTGTAACATATCATTTTTTAAAAATCAAGACTCTAATTTAAACGCAACCACCCATAAAACATATCTAACTGATATTAAACAATAAATATCAATACAACTTATAGCAAACTGTATCTAAATATACTAAAAAACACTCATAACCGTTACATCGCTAACCTTGATAATTAGCTCAAATAACAGAAACATGCAAATAAATGTCTAAAAAATTTGACTTTTTATAAATCATCAATAATATAAAATATCTTTCTATCCAACACAGCTACCATTCAGTGCTAATGGATCTACATTTAATAAAAGCGTACCTTGACTATCACAAATCGTAGCTAAAACTAAAACTTCTGATTTTACTCCAGCTATTTTCTTTACCGGAAAATTAACCACTGCAGCAACTTTTTTGCCGATCAGATCACTTGGTGAATAATTTTGTGTCAGCTGTGCGGAGCTTGTTTTTATCCCCAAATTACCAAAATCAATTGTCAGAATATACGCGGGAACACGTGCTTTTTGATTAATTTGAGCATCAAGAATAGTGCCACTCCGAATATCAATTTTTGCAAAATCTTCCCATTCAATTAGCTCACTCATACCTATAACCCCAAATACACAAAACTATATAACTCATTACAAATATTGTGCTTCATGACGTAATGCAGCCTTTATTGAGTCCCGCTCAGCAATACGTTCGATATAATTACTTAGATGAGGATAGTTCTGGGTAGAAACCCCCGTATACTTTGTCCATTGATAAACGACAAATAAATATGCATCGGCAATTGAAAATTGTTCTGCAGCAAGATATGACTTATCAGCTAAATGCTCATTCAGAACCATAAGATATTTACTGATATTAGTAAGTGCCCAATTTCTGACATTTTGTTGGGTAACCGTATTATCCGCAGAAATTTGTTCTAGTTGAAATAATGGAGAAAATGACTTATGCAAATCAGTTGCAACAAATGATAACCATTTTATTACCTCAATCCGCTCGACGCTTCCTATTTTACCCAGTAGGTTATGTTGAGGAAATTGATCTGCAAGATATTCCAATATGGCAATACATTGAGTAATAACAGTTCCATCCTCAAGCTCCAAGACTGGAACAGATTTTAAAGGATTAAGCATAGCAAACCTAGCCTTTGTTTGCTCTTCTGCATTTCTACCAACACAAATCAACTCAAATTCGACTTGTATTTCTTTTAAAATAATATGAACACTAGTACAACATGCGTATGGTAAGAAATACAGCTTAATCATAAGAAGTCCAAATCATAGTACTAACTTAAGAGGAGAATACAATTAAATAAACTCCTCTACTAGCTCTTTAAGATCAAATACACACTTAAAAAGGAATATCATCTGCCTGTAATGATGGTCCTGGAGCATTAAATCCAGATGATTGTGGCGCAGGTTCATTGCCCGGAGCCTGATCATAGCTGCCATACCCACCATCAGGTGCACCAGCTTCTTCTGAACGTTCACGACTACCGATAAATTCAATATTTGAAGCACTAACACGCAATGAAGCAACGGCTTTACCTTCTTTATTGATATAAGCATTAGCACTTGGCGTACCTTCGATCAATAATTTACTACCTTTTTTTACCCACTTTTGTACAGTCTCTGCCGTACGACCATTACAGCTGATTTCTAACCAGTCAGTTTTTTGATTATCTTTAGGTCCTGTCGTAACTGCCAACGAGAAAGTTACAAAGGACTCGCCATTTGGCGCATAACGCGACTCAGGATCACGACCAACATTACCCGTCACAAATATTTTTTTCATAACCATGCCTTCATTCAAAAATTAAAATTCAATCCTCTATTGTACATCAGTCAAAGAAGCGCCGTAACCAATTATCAACGTTGATTATGGCTTAATATTTCGTCAAACGTATATTCCTGATAACATTTGCCATCGCGATAAATCGTCTGCATTAAATCACTAGCCAGCAAATGTTCATCTTCAATCCGCTCAGTATAAATATCTTGTTTATCACGACTGATATAAGTACTTACATGCCCTTTTAAAGATTGTTTCCCTAAGTCTGTTATCGGACGTTTTTGCAAATCATGCCATATTTTGCCATCATAACGAGCCGTTGCTTTCATCGAAAATGAAAATTCATCACGCCCAGCATCATGCGTTAAACCACTTCCCATGCCAAAAACGATATTCTCTAAACTAATCCGCGCCTTGTCCAAACGTGCAACAATATGGCGAATACTATCGTTATTGATTCCATCACCCTGAATCACTCCGATGTAAGGTGGTAAAACTTTATAACCAAATTTATTAACACTATAACCAAATTTATCCATCAGAATTTTAATTACGTCTAGGCACATGGTAAGTGGATCGCCTGAATCAGGTCTTACTACAACCTTACCACCCAAAGCACCTAACTCAATAATTTTGTCGCGATAAATCCCACCAATATAATCACGGGTAAGACGATAAATATCGTAAGTATCACCAACTATCGAAACAATTGGTAAACCTTCTTTGTTTTTTATCTTGTATTCCAGTAAATCAATCATCATCTTAACAGCAGGCAAGTCATCACGAGTATCTGAATCAGACCAAGTACACATTACACTGTGCTCGGAAGCGCTAACACTCATGCCGTAAGCTTTGGTTGTATTATAAAAATATTTGATATTGCGATTTGCCTGAGCACAATCAGTACCGTTAAATCCAGCCGACAAATGCGCCATTCCCGCTAAAATATCCGCTTCATAACTATCAGCACCGCGTGAACCAAAATTATGCAAGTGAAAATTAACTTTACCTGCCTCACCACTATGTTTAATCATCATATCATCCAGATAACGATATAAATCCAAGGCAATTGATGCAACAGTCGTCATCTTCCAGCACACGCGCTGAAACATCGTTTCAACATATGAGCTAAGCCAGCCGCATTTAGGATCAGTATTAACAATCGTGACTGTTGCTACTCCAACAGGAACCAACATACCCTCAGGCACTGCGCGAATTTCAAGCGGTAAGTAACCATTATGCTTATCTAAAATATGCTGCCAACGCTTACGATCAAAACTAAATCCCTGCTCGCGAAATTCAATTTCTGCCTCATCCAGCATCCATGGTTCAACCTGCTCAGTAATATATTTTTTAACTGCGTATTGATGCCCCATTGCCTTAACAACATTAGTATAGCGATTTCCACGCCGCGGAACAATAGTCGAGAAAATATACTCCGTGTCATCAGGTAGCATTTTGCCATGGTCATTTTTATACGAATCAATATCAAGAATTATGTTGCGGCGCAAGCTATTACTCATATTTTCACTTTTTAAAATTTAGTTATAATCAATCTTTGATTGAACATTACCCTCGAATTATATTCGTTATTGAGTTAATTTACAACGCGTTTTTTTGCCATCAATTGCAACCGGGTTGGCTGCGGTCAAATCAACACTCATTAATTTTTGAATCTGCGGTGTCAAAGCACTTTTTTCTGCTTCTTCAAATTCATCGCAGTTATCCTTAGTTGCAATTGTGTTAGCACCCTGCCAATAAGTCAATTTTTTGCGAATAATCTCCATCGGATTAGAATAACTAGCGGTAAATACCTGACGTTTGCTATCTAAATCAAAAATTAGCACATCACGCCCATCAGTCCCCGTCCCCCGATCAATGAAAATCAAATTTTTCCATTTGCCAAGAAAATAGCTCGCTTCACCACTATCGGTTTCCCAACCAGCAGCGCTATCCCAGCTACATGTCGCATCATCTCCTGATTTAATTAAAACATGATCACCCGGCGCATCTTCATCTTTTTGAGTAATTACGGTAATGGTTTTATAGCGCAAACATTTACTATCTGCACTTTCAGTCACCTTATACGGCGACTCACTGCCATCCAGCATTCCCGAAAAACTATCAGCAAAAACTGGTGTTAATGATAAACATAATAAACTCAAAATTAATTTTCGCATAATTACCTCTTTTAAATATTTAATATTTCTGATTATACCCATTCATCACATAAAGTTTACACTTATCTACAAGCGCGTGATTAATTCTCTAGCCCATTGTTTTTCAAAATTTAGATATTTAGTTTTATTATTAGCGATTATTGATGACTGTAACTCAAAATGGGTTTCGCTATTATCCAACAAATAAATTTCATCCAGATAATCTTTAATCAATACCAGATTATTAGCGGACTCATTAAACCTACGCCGTACCGTATTTTCTGGAATATCATGCCCACCACGAGCCACACGCAGAGCAATCCGCTCCAAATTTAATTCAACGCTATTTAAGCCAATATAATAAGCCAAAGTAAAATATCCCGCACTTTTGGCAGCAATAATTCTTTGCATAGTGCCTCGCCCAGCTAAAGTACTTTCCAAACAGATATTTAGCCCATTTTGTAGTGCATCATCATACATTTTTAAAGCTTGCTTGCCAGCCTCTACTTGATAGGTATCTGGATACTTTGCCCGATAAACTCTATTCAAAACATCTGGATCAATATTGGTTTGAATATCACTCAAATTTAGATAATTACGCAACGAGCTTTTACCGCTGCCATTTGTTCCCACCAAAAATACAGCTAAGGGTATATTGTCATAGCGTAGCTGAATGGGTGCAATTATCCGCTGATTAATGATGTCATTCATATGATTTCTTTCTAAAACTCGGCAAGTAGATGCTTTTTGTCTCACTAAGTACTTTTATTGTCGTGTCATCTTTAATTATTTACAATACTGCTGAATCAGCGCTCCTCTTTTTTCATCATTCAGCTTATTGGGGTAGTATAGATCTGCATTATTTAATGTTGTTTTCACAAGCCCATAATACGTCCAAGATAACTTATAATTATTGTCAAGATTAACCCTTAGCACTTGCGATTCTGCATTTTTATTTTCAAGGATACCACAGTAACGAGAGTGATTACCTTTATTGACAATTGATTCCTGTATTACAGGGATCAAATAAACATTGCTTAAAAAGACAATAATAATTAGGTAAAATGCCATTAAAAAAGGAATACCAAAAATGATTGATACCTTATAATTTGTCCATATCCACACTAACATTTTACCTACTCTAGATGATTTATTATCATTTATACGAATTTTGTCTTTAACTCTTTTATCAAAATAAGCTCCAAGTACCGCCACCGATTGGACAAGAAATGCACAACCTGTCATCACTAACATAGTAAGAATTATATGTTTGCTCAATATTAACCCGACTATTGCCATCATTGACTCATAACCGATGCTAGAAAAATTACTGCTAGCAAAAAAACTTATTGCGTCAACATCTCCAACACCATATAACCCAGATTTTGCCAGAACTTGTAAAACATATATCCAAGCAAAAATAGCAACCACGATAGTGATTGAAGCCACAACACTTGATATTATTGTTGATAATAAATTTAATTTATCTTCCATCGGTGCCACTCTTGAAATAATATTACGCAAACTAGTTGATATAACTAATTACGTATGCTAAATTTCTCATCTAAAAAGTCTTTAAACCTAATTTGAATCAATTTCCTCGCTTCTGAAGTGCTATTATCTGGTTTATAGCTAATAATAACATTTTCAAATTTCTTGATCATTTCTGCAATATCCATTGTGACACGTTCATTTATATACAAAATATAAAATAATTTTTGGTCACTTGATTTAAAGGAAGAGCTTTCATACTCTTTTTTAATATTGTGATATTTCTCAATATACTCTGGAGCTTTTTCAATAATTAAGTCTTTACCAAAAATATTGTCATAGCTTTTATCAAAAATACTTTTCTTCTGATTCGTTGATTTTTCTGGAAATCCTTTTATGGATAAAAGTATTTGCCCAAATTTTTCCATACTAATCCTATATTTATAGCTTTTCTTATCGTCATTTCCAGTATCACCAGACTTCCTTACGTAAATAATATCATGATCTTCAAGATATTGCTCCAACTGTAATTGTTCTGACCGCAATGACTTTAAATCAATATTTGAAATGGAGTTTTGACTATTGGTATACTCCGCAATATTATTAGTTAAATCTAAATCGGATGAAACTTTAAAAATCCTTACTAACACCTGCGCTTCAGATAAATATTGTTCTATATTATGTAAATTCATTTTATTAAATTCATGGATACTCCTCAGCGTTTGACCACCATTCAAAATTTGTAATGATTTCAAATTAATTTTAACTTTTTTATTTCCATTAGTAGAAGTTACAATAATATCTTGCACTATAGCGGTTATACCATTGTTATAAATAAAAAACCTCGTAGGATCCTCTTTTAATGTCTTTAAAATATTGTCATTAAATTTAGATTTCTTTACAAATCCTCGAACATTATCAAATAAAACAGCATAATTTAAATAAACACTTGTAAGTTCCGTTACGTCTTCAATGTTATATTTACTTCTCATCTCTTTATTGTCACACGTAATTCTAATAACTTCGCTAAGTGGTAACCTAATAATATATGACTTAGACGATGAAAGGGTATTCTCTGTGAATGACATTACTGCATCATTATCCAAAATAAGTTCAGCATCAACATCCTCAGGTCGTAAAGAAATAAAATTAATAATCTCCGTTAGCCCAATAAGATTGACCTCTAGTCCATAAACGTCCTCCAATCTTTTAACGTGGTCGTCCTTGATTATGCTGATGTCTTCATTGCTAACGACAAACAACTGCATACGCCACATCTCACTACCGAGTATTTTATCAACAACATCATCTATCTGTGCTTTAATTTTACCGCCTAGGCTATCTGTATTTTGAGTCTGTATTGCATTCGCAAATTTTGATGAAATGATAGTTTCGTTTAACGCATGCTTTCCTGATTTAAAGCTTTCTCGGTATTTAAAATTGAATAATTTGATAACATTTTCATCTTCATCAATATACACAGCGTCAACGCCACAATCATCTGATCTATCGTCGAAAAATTCTCCATTAAAGTCAGTGTCAGTTATTATATTAATTAATTCACTCGTATCCTTTAAATTAGTTAAATTCTCTAACACAAATAAATAAAAGCCAAATCGTTCTTCTTGTTTTTGTTCTAGCCTTTTCGTATAGCTTAGTTCCGTTGTAACTAGCTCAAAATATTTTTTACTCTTTTGAGCAACAATTTTATAATCATTTAAATTTGCCATTTTAAAACCTTTCAATTAAATAGTTATCTAAGTATAATTCACCAAACATTAATTTATTAATTTTGGAAGTAGCATCTCGACAATCAATGTCACAATTGATTTTGATGTATAAAATTCTCCGCCACCCTTGCCCTCGTTCAACGCAAATTTACCTAGAAAATATAAACCCAACACAATATCTTCATAATCACTTGAGCTAATCGTACCTCGTAGTTTATTAGCACTTGCTCATAAAGTGTCTTCGAGCGTTTTTAAAAATTCTTGTTCTGACATTCTATCCTCTGCAAAATTAAAACTTGACACCGCGCACCATAAGCGGTTATAATCCGCCTTAGAGTTAATCAGTTACTTGAAAACTGGTGCTTGTAGGTGGTGTAATGGTATACGCGTGCTACAAGTAAAAATAGCCAACCCACAGTTGGCTATTTTTATTTCCAGATTATATTTAGTGCAGATTAGCGGGCTTACCACGATTTAATAAATAAATCACCACTGCCACTACCGCAAATAAAACATATCCTCCAGCAATTTCCAATGGAATAATCTGACGTTCTGCAGCCAATGAACCAAACCAATACATTGAGCCATCTAAATTAATCGAGTGAATTACCCCAAATAATGAAGCTACCGCAAGTATTACACAAGTTACAACTGCAGCAATGATTTTCCGATCAATCAGATAATACACTAACGCAGCCCATAACGTTCCAGTTACAATAAATCCATTCCCAAAAGTTACGATTGCCGCAATATCTGACAATTTACCATTATTAACTGTATAAAGCAAGGTATTTAATTTTTCCATTGAGACTAAGTCTGGATTCGAAGATAGTTTGATCTCTACCATCCGCGCAATAGATGGAAATAGACCCAAAATCGCAGCAGGTAAATATTTCTTTTCGCTAATTAAAAATACTTGCATCGCAATTTCTATGCCAACAAAAAATAATACTGGAGCTAAAATTGCATCAGGAACTAATTCTATCAAATAGTTTACAAAACCAAACCAAGCACCAATACCAACCACGATAATATTAATTAGCAAGTATCCAGCCCGCGAATCCATTTTTTTATAAGCAGGGAATCCAGCATATGGAGTGGTTTGAGCTGTACCACCAAATACCCCCATCAACATAGTCGCGATACCATCAACCATTAATAAATCTTTGGGTGAGTAATCTTCGCCAAGTACAGATGCACTTTCGGCTACCGACACCGTACCGAAAATTACCAATAAAGCAAACGGAAAAGCAATTGAGAAATATTTAGCAGCGGTACCTAATGAGCCAAAAAAAGTCAAATCAGGGCTTGGAAAAGCAACTTCAATATGAGAAAGACTGGGAATATTGCTATGTCCAGTTAATCCGATTTGGAAAATATAGTACACGATAGTACCAAGAACGATAGCAACTAAAATCGCTGGTAGATTATATGGCAGTTGATATCCTGCAAAGTAAATCATTACAATAATTGCCAATACCAAAAAACTAACCAATGGCAACTGAAGCATTGCAAGTAAAGGAAAAAAAGCAATTAAACCAATTGCAACACCAGCTAATCCACCGAGTAATGCAACCGTAGGCAATGCATTTTTAATCTTATGTGCAAAAAATGAAAAAACAAATTTTACAAAACCAATAAAAAAGCAGCATGCACAACTGATATACCAGCTATGTAATGCTGCTGACTCTGGATCCATACCTTGCGATTTAAACATCAAGAATGATGGACCAACAACCGCTAAAGTCATGCCAATACAAGTTGGCGCATCCAGCCCAGATGGAAATGCAGTCACATTATCCCGACCAAGATTTTTTGCCAAACGAAAGGCAAAGTACATAAACACTAAATTTCCAAAGACGACTCCAACCGATAATCCAGGAATAATGTGTTTGACGACTATTCCTGCTGGCATGCCAAAAACTACGGTCAATAAAAAAGCGATGATTGCCATATTAGTTAAGTTATCAAATACGATGGTTGCAGAACTACTTATATCACCAAGACTAAACCAACGATAGCGCGCACTATTGATTGTTGTCATTTTATTTTCCCCTTAAATGACGATTAAAGTGTAAAATTCTCACCTAGATATACTTGTTTTACTTTTTCATTTTGAATTAATTCATCAGGTATACCACTGGCTAGAACATTTCCCTCGCTAATAATATATGCTCGATCACAAATACGTAATGTTTCACGCACATTATGATCTGTAATAATCACACCGATCCCTAACTCTTTTAAAAATACTACTACTTTTTGAATATCACTAACTGCAATCGGGTCAACCCCCGCAAAGGGTTCATCCAATAAAATAAAGCGCGGATAATTAGCTAAAGCTCGAGCGATTTCACAGCGGCGACGCTCACCACCAGATAAAGCCATTGCATTGACATCACGCAAGTGATCAATATTTAATTCAGAAAGTAATCTATTGACTTCTCTTTTTATTTTTTTACGATCTAAATTTTTCAATTCCAAAATCGAGCGCACATTTTCTTCTACCGTCATTTGGCGAAAAATTGATGCTTCTTGTGGTAGGTACCCTAAACCAAGTGCAGCACGTTTATGCACTGGGGTACTCTTAATATTCTGACCATCCAGATAAATATCTCCTCCATCGCTAGCTAGCAAGCCAGCTACCATATAAAAGCTGGTCGTTTTACCCGCACCATTAGGACCAAGTAAACCGATTACTTCATTGCTATGAACATTAAATGAAACGTCTTTAACTACTACCCGTTTTTTAAACTGTTTCCGGAGATGTTGAACGTCTAAAAAACTACTGGAGCTTGATTGTTGAGTCGCTGCCATTGCCACCACCTTTTTGCGGTTGTAAAATTACTGTCACCCGACCACTCTTAGTCGTAGAGACTCCGTTAGCATTATTGGAATTTGCACTATAGATTTGAGTTTGTGTATTGTAGGTAAGTTTATCACCCATCACCAGATTATCACCTTTTTTAACCCGTGCCCGACCAGTTAAAACTGCAAGATTATTTTTGGTATTATAATCAAAAACGTTACCCTGACCTTCGGTTTTGTCGCCATCATCATTCAGCTGCGAAAAGGTAACTGGCGAACCCGTCATATGAATGGTTTTATAGCCATCCTTATCTTGGCTGGCTTGCGCCAAATTTGCGTGTGCCAGCATACTACCCTGTGAAATAACCACATTTCCGGTAAATACCGTCACCATATTTTTTTGATCAACCGTCAGATGATCTGCATCGATATGAATTGGCTGCGATGCATCTGTTTTTAGCGCATTAGCTCCACCAGAAATAAAACACAAACCTAAACACAAAATTTTTGCGTATTTTGAATTATTTATCATAGATAACCTTAACATGTGATTCAATTACTAATAATTTTTTGTCATAATCAACACTAAACCCCATACCAGTCAAGATACTCTTACCCTGAGTTGCACGTATCGGTGCAGAACTATTTGCAAATTTAGTTTTACCATTGATATTGACATTTTTAGTATAAACATTTATATTTTGTGCGGAAACTGACTCAAAAAAGGTAATAATTACACTCTCACCTAAAAATCCCAATAAAGTTTGATTATCCAACCAACCGTCTTTACTAGTTAATTGCTGTGCGATTTTGGTTGTTGATTCATTAAATGTTTGGAGTGTCAAATTCTGCATCACAATTCGATTGCTATCAGGAAATTGAGTTCCACTCTCCGCACTAACTTGATAAATTAAAACACCTTTAGGCGTATACAGGTTGGCTTGAAAATTTGTCGCAGAATACTCAGGCTTATCCTTAGGCAGCTCTAGCTTATGAAAATCAATTTTGGTTAAAGCATTAAGCAATACACATAAAGCACTAAGTATGATTACCGTTAGGACGTTAAATAGCCGAGATGATTGATATTTTAATCTAAACATTACCGTTTATTACACCAAATATTGTGCTAGAAAACCATCATATTTATTTTGAGCTCTAAGCACGATCTCAACAATCTCACGTAATACACCACTACCACCATTAATATTACTTACATAATCGACTCGCTGTTTCACGTCGTTAACAGCATTATTTGGGGCAAAGCGCAATCCAACGGCTGATAGCACAGGTAAATCAATCAAATCATCACCAATATAAGCGATTTCATCTAGCCTAACACCTAATTTATCAGCTACTTCATGAATTTTTGCTCGCTTATCATGAACACCAGTATAAGTTAGATCAATACCCAATTTACTACAACGAGCTTCTGTTGCCAGCGACTTACGACCTGAAATTACTACTGTTTTGATTCCACATTCACGCGCCATAATAACTGCAAAGCCATCTAGAATATTAAATTTCCCAAATGGTTCCTCGTAATCATCACGAATAAATACACTACCGTCAGTTAATACCCCATCGACATCGGTTGCAATAACTTTAATTGTCCGTGCTTTATCATTGACTGCTTTGCTTGGCATCTGATATCCCTTTAAATTAATTTAGCTTGAAATAAGTCATGGACGTTAAATGCACCGACTACTTTGTTATTATCATCGACAACTAATAAACCACCGATTTTATATTCATTAACAATATCCACCGCATCAATCGCCATATTACTTATATGAATAACTTTTGGCTTAGCCGTCATTATATCTTTAGCAGACAATAACCGTACATCATGTTCACCATCTAAAACTCGGCGTAAATCGCCATCCGTGATTACTCCAAGCATGTGTTGTTGCTCATCAACTACCGCTACTAACCCCAAGCCTTTATTACTGATTTCAAAAACAACTTCTTTTAAAGCTGCATCTGCAGTTACCAACGGCAAGCGCTCACCTTCATGCATAATATCACTGACTTTAGTAAGAAGTTTTCTCCCCAAGCTTCCACCTGGATGAGAGAGGGCAAAATCTTCTGGTTGAAATTGGCGCAATGAAAGCAATGCTACCGCCAAAGCATCACCAAGAACCAATGTTGCAGTTGTACTGGTAGTCGGAGCCAAATTGAGCGGACAAGCTTCTTTATCAATTTTAACCGTCAATGCACAATCGGAAAACTTAGCCAAACTAGAATCAGGATTTCCTGTAATGCTAATAATTTTTACCTGCTTATGTTTAACCGTAGGAATTATTGAACTTAGTTCATCTGATTCGCCGGAGTAAGATATAGCCAGTAGCAAATCATTACTATCCAGCATACCCAAATCACCATGCAAAGCTTCAGCTGGGTGCATAAAAAAAGCTGCCGAGCCAGTTGACGCCAGCGTAGCAGCAATTTTATTTCCAATATGACCTGATTTACCCATTCCTGATACAATAATTTTACCGCGGCAAGCTAAAAGTAGCTCAACTGCAGTCACAAAACTATCATTCAAATGTTGTTCAACTTGAACTAACCCAGCAATTTCATCACGAAAAACTTGCTTTGCAATAGTTAATATCTCGACCGCAGTATGAGTCATTATAGTTATCCTTCTAGACCACCTGCCGTAATATTGTAGCCTGCATCAACATACAGAACTTCGCCAGTAATACCACTGGCCAAAGATGAGAATAAAAACGCAGCAGCATTACCAACTTCTTCAGTTGTAACACCACGTTTTAATGGCGCAAATTTTGCCATATGATCTAAGATTTTACCAAAGCCACCGATTCCGCTCGCAGCTAAGGTCTTGATTGGACCTGCTGATACAGCATTAACCCGAATACCCTCTTCACCCATTGCATACGCCATATAACGAGTAGATGATTCCAACGCAGCTTTGGCGATTCCAGCCATATTGTAATTTGGTAATACTCGCTCACCACCTAAATAACTCAAGCAAATTAAAGAACCGTTACGCCCTTGCATCATTGGACGTGCAGCACGAGCTAACGCGATAAAACTATAAGCAGAAATATCATTTGACATCCGAAATGTTTCACGATCGACATTTTCAACAAAATCACCTGCCAAACCTTTTTTAGGTGTATAGGCAATTGAATGCAAAACGCCATCTAAACCATCCCATGCTTGCCCAAGATTGGTGAATAGCTGCTCAATTTGAGCATCATCACTCACATCCAACGGATATACCAATGAAGAACCAAAATCTTTAGCAAACCCTGCAACGCGCTCAGCATATTTTTCGGTTTGATAGGTAAATGCCAACTCTGCACCCTGTTCGTGACAAGCTTTTGCTACACCATAAGCGATTGAGCGGTCTGAAATTAAACCTGTTATTAGAATTTTTTTACCTTGTAAAAACCCCATTACATGACTCCTATCTTAAGATTGACTGAATGGATATTTATGATCTCAATATCTCATCTGAATTATTTTTTGCTGATTTTATCAGGCTTGAGATTATACCATATCAGCCCGTAGTACGCTTAAATATCAGTTGAATTAAGGTTATTGTAAAACATACGGTGTATTTATTTGGCGACAACAATATCAGGTATGGATAATTTCAATAATTAAATGATAATCCGCTTCTCGATTGGGGTAAAATAGAGCTTGTTTATTTTTATTTGAGAGCATGAATCACAATGAAAATCCATGAATATAATTCTGCAGATGAGCAAGCTAGCGCATTATCACAAGCAATAGCCAATACAATTGAACAAGTTTTACACCATAAACCACAAGTAACCTTAGCGGTATCTGGTGGTAAAAGCCCGATTAAGCTCTTTGAGAAACTAAGTCGTTTTGATTTAGCGTGGGATAAAGTCACATTGGCTTTAGTTGACGAAAGATTTTTAGCTACTGATCACGCCGATAGCAATGAAAATCTAGTTCGCAAACATCTTTTAATTAACAAAGCTGAACAAGCTTACTTTATTGGATTAGTTACCACTAGAAACATCCTGACTAGTGTGAGTAATGCTAACTTACATATTAAAGATATTGATATTGCTATCTTAGGAATGGGTGAAGATGGACACACTGCCTCAATTTTCCCTTGCTGTGATGAGTTAAAATCTGCAGTAGACACTCAATTAACACCAGAGAAATATATTATTACCAATCCAAAAACGGCAAGCTACCAACGAATTGGTCTATCACTGGCAGGAATTCTTGAAATACCAAATATATTTATCAGCATTAACGGTGCCAATAAATTGGAGATAATTACTAAAGCTTCACAAGAAAAATCTTTGCAATACCCAATAAGCTATGTATTAGCTGAACGCAAAGACAGTCAAGTTTTCTGGCATAACTAAGATGAGTATTAATACATTCCCACGCTTAGTTGCAGATATTGGCGGTACTAATGCCCGCTTTAGCCTGGAAGTTGCGCCCTATGTTTATTCTCATACCAAAGTTTTAGCCTGCAAGGATTATAAAACGTTAATTGAAGCGGTAGAGTCATATCTAAATGGAATTGACGTCCCTCACGTAGAGTATGCGGCAATTGCCCTACCCAC
>CAYIZV010000053.1:0-19906 GCA_964367915.1 uncultured Neisseria sp. | reverse complement strand
GAGTTATAGGTAGTACTACCATTATTAACTGTAGCTACCACATTTATAGAGCTAGTTCCATAGTTAGTACCATTACCGCGTATAGTCAAACTTGCTTGACATGACGAATTAGCTGCAATCGTCTGGCAACTGCTCCAGTTTAGCGTGGTATTAGCTGGGATTGATGTAGTTACTACCAGGTTTTGAATATTAACGCTCTGATTGGATAAGTTATCTATTTTAACCGTAGTCGCCGCTGATGTCTCAACACCGATATTCACTGTCTGGATTGGACTACTCAAAACTACTCTGCCATTAGTAATCGTACGCTGCCAACCAACATACTGCGTAAGAGTCACACTCTGAGTAGTTGATCCACTTTCTTTATAATCTGCCAGAACTTTAAATGTTGCCGCTCCTGCATTTTGTGATGAGCTCTTAAGTGTTACATTTACTGTGCAGCGACTACCTGATTCCAGAATATTATTTGGTTCGTTTCTAAAGCAAGTTCCGTAATCAAGACCGACTACAGATTCAATACCAAATGATAATGCTGATTCAATATCTCCACGACTAATCGTAACCGGTACATTACCGCTATTTGCTATAGTATGAAAAACATTAACCGCAGATGTTCCGGTAATATTTATTACTGAAGCCCCGGTGGTAAAGCTAACTACAACTGCTTTATTTTTAGTTGGTGCAGTTACATTTAATAGCTGATCTAAACGGGTGATTTGTCTAGATATGCTGTTCATTATATCACTCAGGAATCTGACATTGCCCGGAGTCAGTTTAGTTCCATCAATATAGACTGGAACTATTTCACCAGCTTTAATTTTAGTTAGTTCGTTATGATTGATAATCGCGCTTTCATGATCAACAAAAGCTGTATTATGTAAATCATAAGATGCATCATGAGTACCTGTGGCATAAAGATACGTTGTCGATTTACTATTATTTTCAATGAAAGTATTGGCTAGATAAACCCCGGGCTGTGTCCCATCCGCAACTCCCTGAAACTCAAGTAAGTGCTCAGTACTAGCCAAAGTATCACCTAGTGCAAGATTTGCGTGCGCCATATATGATAGACTAGGATTTGTAGATCTTTGTAAATCCACATGTGCGGTTAAGATACAATCAGTATGTGCTTTAATCGTTTCACAGCCAGTTATCATAACTGGACTACCTGGCATATTGTCAAACTCAAGGTTATTAATATCTGAACTGGTATTATTGCTAACTAGAATCTTGATATCATTTGTTTTATCATAAAAAACTGGTATTACACCCGTTTTTGAGAAAGTCAAATAATTCACTTGTTTACTAGCTGGCTGATTTGCAGCGCCTGAACTACAGGCACTAACCAATACACTTATTGCTAAACTCGTTATTGAAATTAGTTTTCTTTTTAAGAACATTGCATCCTCCATCTAAGAATTATTTTCAATTTTATTCTTAGTGTTATGTAAATCTGTTACTAAAAAACTGCCAGTACCAATGATACTGGCAGAGATTTTTGACTATTGTATAGTCATCTTTTGCGATTATTCAGCTGCTTCGTTACCGCTTAATTGTATAGCTGACTGTACGAAGGTAGGAGTATTTAATACTGCCTGTCCATTTGTACCAGAAATCCCGAAGTTCACATTTAATAATGCACCAGCAGCCCAAGATGCATTTTGTAGGGTCGGTGAGAATGTTCCATTACCACTTACTGTGCAAGACTGGCTAAGTACTGTATCTGTCGAAGTGAAGTTACAACCAACTGCCGCTACCGGATTATTGAAGTAGTTCTCTGCATCAAAAGTAATTTGGAATGCTCCATAACCTGTAGCATTGGTAATTGTTTGATATAGCAAAGTATTGCCAGAAATTCCTTGAGCTACTGAATTGGTTACTTTCGCCAACTGTGTATTTGCATACAAAGTTTTGCTATTGATAGGTGTAGGGAAAGTATCGTCTGATGATACAAAGATCTCGCCAGTTACATTGTCTTTTAAAGCAATCTCTGGAGTTGTGATATTCATATTGGTATTATCAGAATAACCAGAGTATCCACTATTTGCATAAGTAGCAACTACACTGGTGTAAGTAATCGTACATTTAGCGCCAGGTTGTAATGTAGTACTTGCAGTACAAGTTCCACCAAGACTCCACATAAATGGATTAGCTGTATTATTCAGTGATATGATCGAAATCGGATTTGTACCTGTATTGGTATATTCTATCGATACGGTTTTTGCTGAAGTATCCGAACCTTTAAATACCGCAGGAGTAGCTTGACTACCATCACCACTAACTGCACCAGTTATACTAAAGTTACTAATACTAACGTCTTGAGAATTAGCCGAAATAGTATAGTCATAAAGATTTGAAGTTGATTTTAGATCTGGAGCGCCTGTTTGATAGTAAGTTACCTTAACTGGAACTAGACCTGTGTCAGTTAATGGAGCAGCAATACTTGAATAAGCAACAGGACCTATCGCTATAGTAAAGTTACAGCTATCACCTTGATTAAGTGTTACACCTTTTTTACAGATTACCGGACCACCAGATTCTTTAGTACTAAACCATGATGTCTGAACGTTAGCAACGTTTTCACCAGCTACAAAGCTTTCTAATACTGCGGGTGCTGCACCTGTATTTATCAGCGTGAAGACTTTTGATGAAATTGAGGCAGAATCACCAAGTACTTTAAATGCTGGTTCAGAAGAAGTTAGTGCTAAAAGACTATTATAAGAACTAGCAACGTAGTTAATATTTAGATAACGTGTATATGAGCGTCCATCTGGTTTTTTACCAGTAAGTAAAAATACCCCATTACCAGACTGAACTTGACTATCGTTTATGTTTACGCTAAATGTACATGAATTTCCAGCACTTAGCACATTTGAACTACAAGGTTTTAATCCTGTTGTAAGATTTACAGAAGCTGTTGCTGTTGCAGAACTAGCACTTGGAACAAACTGTATACTTTGTACTGTTACTGCTAAAGAACCAGCTATCTGATTAGTCAAAGTTACGTCCAGATTAGTACCCTGCGTGGAATAGAATGTCGGTAAAGTATAGTTATAACCAATGACTGGTTCTTTACCTGATTTGTACCATGCCAATGAAGTGTTCGCTGAACTTAAGGTTTCAGAACTAGATGGTGCATATGTAACTCTTAAGTTGTCAGTATTTGTCGAGTTTTGAGGAATAGCAACAGTCACCAGGCAACCAGAGTTAGCCGTTAGCTCAGAGGCACAGTTATTATCTAGAATAGTAGCACCAGTACTTGCACCAGTCAAAGAAGCTTGTACTTGAGTAGCTGTTGCTGTACCACTATTAAACACTGGAATTTGTATCTGACTTTCTGAAGTTGAATTAGCAACTGAAGCTAGTCCAAGCGAGATTATTGGCGTAGTAGCTACTGTTTGTGCTCCTAGTTCAACACTACTAAATTTTTTTCCATCAGAAGAAGATTGTGTGTCTACTTCGATAAGGTATGAACCAGCCGAAGAAAGCTTAGAACCTTCAATACTTAGAGGAACATCTATATCATATGCAAAAACAGTAATATTACCAATTGCTTCTTGGTTGTCAGCCAAAGTTCGGTCTCTAATTGTTATTGCAGGAGAGCTTGTTGAAGTAGACACTTTATATGTCGAACTACCTGGTATATAATAATAAAGCGCACGCGAACCTTTGCCTTTTCCATCTAGAGCTAAAGAGCCTGTATTGGTAGTGAACGGTACTCCGTTAGTTAGATTATTCATCTCTTGATATTGGAAGAGCTGAGTATAAGTTGTCTTAGCTTTGTTATTTGGATTTTGATATTGAGCTTGAATCAAGTTTGAGCCCTGGCTAGAGCCGATAGGAGTAACGATTCCAACACGGCAAACACCACCAGCAGGAATCACACTACATCCATCTGCACTTTGAGGGTCTATTATAATCTTATTGCTGTTATTACTACCAAGTACTGAATAGCTGATATTACTAATTGATTTTGTTGTGTTATTATGAACAAACATTACTGTATTGGTAGAATTTTTACCAAGCACTGGAATAATACTTGGCGCTGAAATAGTTAATGGAACCTCATTATAAGAAGTTGTGCCGGGTGTCGAGCTTCCACCGTCTGATTGCCCACCACCGCTGCTACTACAGCCGATTATTCCTGAGGCTACTATTATGGATAAAAGTAAACTTTTTGATCTCATTTTGAGTCCTTATCTAAAAATTTTATTACATCAAATCATTTTCAAGGTAAAGTAGTTTAAATTCATTTTAATTCTAAGAATAATAAAACTATCAATAACTTGAGACTAATTAGATTTTTGATGATGCCATTATTATATGATATTAAAATTATTTAATTTATGCAATTATTGGCACATTGAATGCGATTTTTGCAATGTTGAATTATAAATAATTATTCTCTATAACATGGTATTTTGCATACAAATTTGGAGGGATTCTCGTGGGTAAGTGTTTTGGATTTGAGCCGATTTTAAACACTTTAAAATAATGTTAAATAAACATTGTAATAATTAATGTTAACCTGTGGCTTTAGCTATTAAACCTCAAAAATACAGGCTTGCATTCAATAGCTGCTGCACTGATCGCGTATAACACAAGGGAATAATTATGAGTAATGTTGGTATTTTAGTCTTAAGTTCTGGTTTAACCAACTTGAAATTTGCTTTATACTCTTAGGTAAATAGACAATTACATGTTGTTGCTCAAGGTGGTGTTGCTGACATGCCAGCAAATACAACGCTTTCTGCTCCCGATGCATCTGGTGGTAAATTTATTGATCTGACGTTTTCTAATCAAGGTAATGTTGATCATGAAGTAGCTTTGAAAAAACTACTAGCTATTTTACATTGTAGGCTAAATTATTTAATGCTATAAAATACATGATAGGCTAATTCCTTCAAAAGAATAACCGTTACTCTATGATAAAATTATGTTTAAATTAATATTTTGGAGGTTATATAAATGGAAACTATAAGCTAGTGTATCAAAAACCTGAAATTGAATTACTCGATGCAGGAGTTATTATTCAGGCTAATGGAGGAGCGGGCTTTGATTTTTCTTCGGGAGCTAGTTGATTTTAGCTTTGATCTTTAATTCTTGTATTTGCGAGCATTTAACGGTCAAATATTAGCGTTAACTCTGATTCCAGTTGAATGGTTAAAGTTTCCATTATAATTGCTACAGTTTGACAAAGTTCCATTTTGTTGATTTACCTGACAAACTGAAATACTATCGGCATTGCTAATATAGGCTAGTTTGTGGCTGGCGCTAAAACTAAAATCTGATGGAGCGTTGAATCCATTACCAGTTGGTGTGCAATTTTCAAAAAGACCATTACTGGTACTGATTGTGCACAAACTAACGCTGTTTGCAACCTGATTTGTGATATAGGCAAATTGTCCGCTAGCGTCAGCTGTAACAGACTGTGGCGAATTCAGAGAATTACCCGTAGTTTGGCAATTGATAAAAGAACCAGTTTTGTGGCGCACGGTGCAAATGGTAATTGAGTCATTATTACTATTGGCAATATAGACAACAGAATTAGCCCCAAAATTAATATCAGTAGGTGCACTTAAGTCATCAACAATTTGCTGACAATCGCTAAGACTTCCATCACTGGAACTAAGCGCGCAACGACTGATAGAGTTACCGTTTTGATTAGTAATATATGCAAAGGAGTTTTGCCTATCAAGGATAATTCCTGATGGGTTGCTAAATCCAGAACCGGTTAATTGACAATTCTCAAAAGCCCCAGTCAAACTATTAATTGTACATAATGAAATACTATTTGAACCGCCATTGGCGATATAGGCGATATTTTGTGAAGGTATTAGATTTATTCCATTCGGTGCTACAAAGCCGCTTCCCGTGGTAACACAATTTCCTAAAGCACCGCTTTCCTGCAGAATCTGACACTGTGAAACAGTTGTTGTATCTGAATTAGAAATATATGCATAACCAGCAATACCGTTGCTCATTGTAGTAGCTGCTGCAGCTTGCTTGCTTTTGCTCGTCGGTGTTATTCCATCTTGCATGTTAAACATATTGGAGCTAGCGTCTGGTTTATTCTCTTGAGATACATTCGATGGACTTGCGGAGTTATTGCTAAAGTAATAAGTTCCAAGAACAATCACAGCTAATATCATGGGAATTAAATATTTTTTCATGGGTAATGATACTTTCCGATTACTGAATACTATATTGTAACGCATTAAATTTGATCAAATATTAAATTCATATCTGGTTCAATAAATTAGTTCAAGTATTATAGTGATGAAGATTCAATGCAAAAATGGGAATCAAATTTTCAAAAACGGGAAACCGTCGATGGTGTTAATTTGATATTATATTGATCTGCCTGAGTTCGCGCTTTTTTATTAAATATAAAAATGAGAATTCAGCTATTCTCAGCTATTTATGTGGAAAAAATAACCAAAAAAGGGAGTCTGCCATGAGGAATATTATAAAATTAATTACTACTACGACACTGGCTGCCGCGGTAGTTGCATGTAATTCAGGTGGTGGTGGCAGTAGTAGTTCGCCTGCCACTTTGACTATAACTTCTGTTACTGCACCTACTGGCTCAGCACCAGCCCAAAATTTAGGTGCGGGTATGGGAACGGGCTCTGTGTTTGTTAATACGACAACAGGAAATCCACTATACTTACTTGGAAATGCGACAGGCTCGGTATTCGCTCCGTTAACTGCAGATTTGGCTATGACTACTGGGACAAGCATTATTGGTGCATGGCTTACTTCAGCCAATGTCTTGTTTGGTCCAGCACCAGCCCCTAGCGATGTTGCTGTTTATTTTACCGCCAATTTAACTTTACCTTTAAGCGCCACTAGTAATACTGCAACTTGGGAATCAGCGACACTAACTAATGTTAATCGCACCATCTGCTTTGGTAGTCCGCAAACTGGAACTAGTGGTTGTGCCGGAAGTAATGCGCCTACAGGAGCAAGACTGGTTACCAGCAATAGTGGTAATACTCAATTTATGTTTGTTGGCTATGGCCAGCCTGGTGTTTCTGGTGCGGAATCTATTGGATATAATATGCTCTCAAATAATTCAGGTATTGGTACTCCTGTTGAATCTGAGTCATATGTTTCGCTGGCATCCTGTATTGCAAGCGGTAGTGGTCTTGTTGCTAATCAGGGAGCGACCACAATATCGGCAGTTGCTGCCTCAAGCTTCCAGAGTAATCCATTATTTCTTGCCGGTACTAATTCCGGTGATGTATGCGTCGGTATAATTCCTGCAAGCGCTGAAGCTAACGCATTTACTGCTGCGTCTATTGTTAATTTGACTGCAATAGCTAAAGCGGCTGGTGCTAGCTATACTTTTGAGTCATCACCAGTAGCAGTAAATTCATATCAAGCTACAGGCGGGTATAATAGCTTGGGAGCAGTTAATGCAATTGCCGCGACTCCTCAGGGTAGCAATAATACCAATACAATTATTGCTTGGACTCAGGGAAATAGCGCCGTTTACGCAGCTACTCTAACTAGTAGTGCCAGCGGAGCTTATGGCTTAGCTAATCTGACTGACAGTAGCAAGTATTCCAATGTTCCTTCCAATGTATCAGTAGTGTATGTTGATTATAGCAATAACATTTACGTCGGTACTTTCAATAATCAGGTCTATGTATTACCAAATGGTTCCAATGCTTGGTTAAGTGTTGCGATTCCTAATCCTCTTACTGGATCACATATTTATAATTTTTCTGCTGGGTACAATGGAAATGTTTATGCTTATACTGCAAATGGCAGTGCTTCGGCAGTATATTCATTAAGTTTCTAATCTAGTGTTTATTTTTGTGAATAAAGAAACAACGCGGAGTCTGGTATCTGCGTTGTTTCAGTCTAGCTCATCTGCTATAGTGGTTAATTGCAATATTCTATTGCCTGCTAATCCCAAAATATTAATTATGTTTTAGAGCTAAATTAATTTAACTGAGCTGCTCTGTACTAAACTCATGTAATGCTGCCTTAAAACGACTCATGCCAAGCACAATATCCTCTTCTGGAATTATCAGCGAGGGGGTAAAGCGAATTACATTCGGTGATGCATTTAGTAACGCGACGCCGTGTGCAAACCCCAGATTCATAATTTCACGAGCTCGCCCGTGATACTGTGGTTTAAGTGCTGCGCCGATTAATAATCCTTGTCCGCGAATTTCCTCAAATAAATTGAACTCCTGATTTAGTTTGTCCAATTGTTCACGAAAAAGTTGCTTACGTTGTATGACACCAGCTAAAGTTTCTGGAGTATTGATAATATTAAATACACTTAGTGCAACGGCGCACGCCAAGGGGTTACCACCAAAAGTTGTACCATGCGAACCAATGGTAAAACCTGAGCTAAATTTATCTTTAAGTAAAATTGCACCAATTGGAAAGCCGCCACCCAAAGCTTTAGCAATGCTAATCATATCTGGCTGGATTGGATAATGCTGATAGGCAAAGAGTTTACCTGTGCGTCCGATTCCAGTTTGAACCTCATCAAACATCAGGATTACCTGATGCTTATCACATAACTCACGAAGCTTGATCAAAAATTCGGTAGATGCTTTAATGATTCCACCCTCTGCCTGAATGACTTCGACGATCACCACTGCAGTAGTGTCATCAATTAATTCTTCGGCGCTTGCTAAATCATTAAATTCACCATGAACTATTCCTGTAGGCAATGGTGCAAAATCTGCGCTGTATTTACTTTGTCCGCCAGCCGATACCGCAAAAAGCGTGCGCCCATGAAAACTATTTTTAAACGACACGATTTTGTGCTTATGTGTACCAAAATTAACCAAGCCATAACGTCTGGCAAGTTTGAGTCCTGCTTCAACTGCTTCGGTTCCGCTATTACAGATAAATACTTTATCAAAATCAGTGGCATTAACCAATGCTTTGCCGAGTTCCACTGCTGGTTGATTCACCATGATATTACTGACATGCCATAGTTTTTGTGCTTGAGTGGTTAATGCTTCAATCATTTTTGGGTGGGCATGACCTAGGGCATTTACCGCAATTCCGCCCGCAAAGTCAATAACCTCTCTATCTTTGATATCATAAAGACGCGAGCCAACACCGCGCACTGGTACGAAATCAACTTGACCGTAGATATCAAGGAAATAATTCGGATATTCTTGACGTAAGTTTACACTCATGAGTATTACTCCAAAATTAGACATTGTAAAATTAATTTAGCTAATTGCAAATTAGTTATCAATGGGATATGATAATCAATTGCTTGGCGGCGGATGGTAAATTGTTCCTGATTTTGATGTGAATCATAAACATTCTCCGGAATATTAACAACCAAATCAAATTGTTGCTTTTTAATTGATTCTGGAATATTTACGACTGCATTTGCAAGCAGCTTTACTTCAGCATTTAATTGTGTCAAGGCAGAACCATCCATGCTGATCAGCCAACCCTGCTTGTGCAGTTCAGTTAGTGATGGTACTAACTCCTGCAGTGCGCTTTGAGGAGCGCCAATTAACAAACGCTTACCGTTAATCGTTTGTCCTGCAGCTTGCCATGAGCGATAAAAGGTAGTTAATAAATCTGTACCAATACAAGCAACTTCACCAGTTGATGACATTTCGACTTGGGCTACCGGATCACAGCCTTTGAAGCGGTTATAGGAAAATACTGGAGTTTTCACACCAAGATGATTGAGCTGTGGTTGCATGATTGGTTTTAATGGTTGTTGATTCAAAAATACTTTGGTAATTAATTCAATTAAATTGCAGCCGCTAACTTTAGAAATAAATGGAAATGAACGCGAAGCCCGCACATTGCATTCAATAACTTTGAGCTGATTGTCTTTAAGCAATAATTGCATATTGAATGGACCATGAATATTGAGGCTGGCAATAATTTTGCTACTAATGACATTAATTTGCGTAATTATCTCTGGCGCCAAATTTTGTGCTGGATAAACTAAGGTTGCATCGCCTGAATGGACACCTGCGTTTTCGATATGTTCGGCAATTGCGTTAAAAATAATTTCTCCGTCTGCGGCTACGCCATCAACTTCAATCTCTGCAGCATCATTAATAAACTGGCAGACTACTACTGAGTTAGCTGGCGAGACTTTTAGTGCGGTATCTAAGTATTCCTCTAAATCCTCGTGATTGGTTGCAACTTTCATGGCTGCACCAGATAAAACATAAGATGGGCGTACGATTACTGGGAAAGCAACTTCCGCGACAAAATCAATAATCTGTTGACTGCTGGTGGCGTTAATCCAACGAGGTTGATCAATTGCGGCATCGTGCAGTAGCTGCGAAAATAACTGCCGATCTTCAGCACGGTTGATATTTGCTGCACTTGTACCAAATAAATGATGACCTAATTTACTAAGTGGGAGTACCAAATTATTGGCGGCTTGCCCGCCGACACTCACCACCGTGCCTTCTGGGTTTTCAAATTCCAAAATGTCAGCAACCCGCTCTAGCGACAATGGTTCAAAGTAGAGCCGTTCGGATTCGTCATAATCAGTTGAGACGGTTTCGGGGTTAGAGTTAATGATAATTACTTTTTGCTGTGCCTTGCGTAATTCACGAGCTAAATTGACGGTGCACCAGTCAAACTCCACCGATGAACCAATTGCATATGGACCAGAACCCAAGATACAAATGTGCTTTACTGATGGCGCTAGGTCATGGTGAGTACCATGATAAGTTAGGTACAGATAATTACTTTGGGCTTGAAATTCACCAGCAACCGTGTCGATTTGTTTCACAACTGGTTTTATATTATACTTATGGCGTAATGCACGGATGGCAAATTCATCTAAATCGTGAAGCTCTGCAATTGCTTTGTCACTAAGCCCTAATTGTTTTGCGATTAGTAAATTAGCTGCGTCTAATTCTTGCGTGCTAAAGTTATTACTAAAGTGTGCAATTTGCTGAATTTGATTGAGAAACCATAGATCAATATGTGATAATTGCGCGGCTTGAGTAACACTATTACCTTGTGCAAACCATTGGTAGAGTGCAAAAATTCGTCTATCGGTGGCAAATTCAAGCTCATTGGCTAAATTAGGGATTTGCTGTGGATAATCTAGCAGGCATGAAGCACCGATATTAAGCATCTGAACCGCTTTTTGTAATGCTTCAGGAAAGCTCCTGCCAATTGCCATAACTTCACCAACACTTTTCATCTCGCTACCGATCTTACGCTCAGCTTCACGGAGTTTATGAGTATCCCAACGCGGGATTTTTACCACAATATAATCCAGCGCAGGTTCAAAAAAGGCACTAGTTGCAGCGGTCATATGATTAGAAATTTGGTAAAGTTGATAGCCAAGACATAGTTTAGCCGCTACATAGGCTAGGGGATAACCAGTTGCTTTGGATGCCAAGGCTGAAGAACGTGAAAGGCGTGGATTCATTTCAATTACGCGATAGTCACCATTTGCTGGATTTACCGCAAACTGAATATTACATTCACCAATAATCGCGAAAATTTCGGCAGCTTGGAGTGCAATATCCCGTAATTGTTGATGCTCGTGATCATTTAGGGTTTGTGCTGGGGCAACTACTATGCTTTCTCCAGTATGGATTCCCATTGGGTCAAGATTTTCCATATTGCAGATAGTTAGTGCATTGCCGGCTGTATCACGGACGATTTCATATTCAAACTCTTTCCAGCCAGTCAGGTATTCTTCAAGTAAAACTTGAGGGGTTACGCTGAGTGCCTGTGTTACTTTAGCAACTAATTCTTCCTCGGAATTAATTTTGCCAGAACCTAGTCCACCAAGGGAAAATCCCAAACGCATCATCAAAGGGTAGCCAATTTCTTGTGCCATTACTACCGCTTGCTTAAGTGTGGTTGCTAGTTTACTAACTGGTGTTTTAATTTGGTGTTTCAGAAGTGTGTCGCGAAAAATTTCTCTATCTTCAGTAGCTAAAATTGAGGCTATTGATGAACCTAAAATGTCGATATTATGTCTTTGCAAGATTCCGCTTTTATGTAATTCCAAGCCTAAGTTAAGTGCTGTTTGTCCACCAAAACCCAATGCCAGCAGTTCAATTTTTTCTTCAATCAGAATTTGCTCTAGTTCCTTAATTTGTAAAGGTACAAAATAAGTTTTATCCGCCATATTATTGTCAGTTTGTACGGTAGCAATATTTGGATTTACTAAGACTACCTGATGCCCATCATCTTTAAAAGCTTTAATTGCTTGCGAGCCGGAGTAGTCAAATTCACCAGCCTGCCCAACTCTTAAACCACCCGAACCAATAACTAATATTTTGCTCATTTTTGTTGTGCTCCCGTCATAACTTGCTGGATAAAATCATTAAATAAAAATGCGGTGTCATGTGGACCTGCTGCAGCTTCTGGGTGAAACTGTACAGCTGAATATGGCTTATTCTTATGTTTGATACCCGCAATACTATTATCATGGAGATGGCTAAATGTAATTTGCCAATCATCGGGTAAGCTATTGTGACACAGGGCATAGCCATGATTTTGTGAGCTGAGATAACAGCGTAAATTTTGTATATCCTGCACTGGCTGATTTTGTCCGCGATGACCGAATTTCAGTTTATAAGTATCTGCGCCAGCTGCCAAACCAAGTAATTGCGAACCCAGACAAATTCCAAAAATTGGAATGTTATTTTCTAGTGCTGCTTTGAGGATGTTAATACTATGACTGCAAGCCTTGGGATCGCCTGGACCATTGGAAAGCAAAATTCCATCACATTGTTCGTGGCTGTAATCATAGTCAAATGGTACTTGTTTGATTGTTACATCGAAATTCAGTAGTGAACGGATTATGTTTTGCTTAACCCCAAAGTCAATCAGCAAAATTTTGTATTTACCCCTGCCATGGTAGACAATTTCTTTAGTTGAAACTTGCGCCACGAAGTTTTCTACTGGTATGGGTTGCGTTTGGGGCGTCGTAGTGGTATCAGTTAATTTGATTTTTCCATTCATGGTGCCGTTATCACGTAAAATTTTAGTTAACTCACGGGTATCAATCCCACTCAATACGGGAATATTTTGTTTGTGCAAACAATGTAATAGTGAATGTTCACAGTCATGGTGTGCAGTTTCATGGATTAAATTGGCACAAATCACCGCTTTAACCTGAATCCGTGCAGACTCCCAATTTTGTGCGGTACTCACCCCATAATTACCGAGTAATGGATAGGTAAACACCAAAATTTGCCCAGCATAAGACGGGTCAGTCAAAGTTTCTTCGTAGCCAGTCATCCCGGTATTAAATACCACTTCGCCACTAATTAGCTCATGAGCTAAGTTATGTGCAATGGCATTGAAGTGGCTACCATTATCTAAAATCAATGTTGCGGAATTCATAAAATATCCTAACGTAAATATTCTTAGTCTATTACCTGAATATGAAGTTATAACTAGGCGCAAGACTCCGCCGTGTACATATTCAAAGAGTACACAAGGAGTCCTTGCAACGACGTTATAACGATATATTTGGAGCAATTGCCTGTTTTTTGAGGCGTAGGGCGTTCAATTTAATAAACCCTTTGGCATCAGTTTGATCATAATCTCCCAAACGATCCATGCTGGCAATATCATGATCATAGAGTGAGTTTGGCGAATTTCTGCCAAGGATGATCACATTGCCTTTATAGAGTGCCAGATGAACTACACCATTGATTGCGGATAAGCTTACCTGATTGGCTGCCATCAGCATTTTCATTTCCGGGCTGAACCAGAAGCCGTTATAAATTAACTGCGCAATTTTAGGTGCGGCGCAAGATTTGAGCAAAATGACTTCACGGTCAAGTACCAGAGTTTCTAAATCCTGATATGCTTTATGGAGAATAGTTCCACCTGGTGTCTCATAAACTCCGCGTGATTTCATCCCGACAAAACGGCTTTCCACAATGTCAATTCTGCCAATTGCATTATTACCACCAACTTTATTGAGATAAGTAAATATTTCTAGTTGCGTGCCACTGATTACTTTTTGACTGGCGTGCTCAGTGATTTTTACTGGTAAGCCATTACTAAACTCAATACTAATCTCAAAAGTTTGATCGGGTGCATCTTGTGGCGAGAGCGTTTTTTTGAACATCTCGGCTGGCGGTGCTAATTCTGGATCTTCTAGGATACCTGCTTCATAACTAGTATGCATGAGATTTTCATCAACGCTATACGGTTTTTGTAGGGTAGAGGTAACTGGGATTCCTTGTTCTGCTGCGTAATTAAGTAAGTCCGTCCGTCCTTTAAACTGAGCTAAAAACTCGGGTTCTTTCCACGGAGCAATCACTTTAACTTCTGGCATGAATTGCATAAATACTAGTTCAAAGCGAATTTGATCATTGCCTTTACCTGTTGCACCATGCGAAATATTCTTAATTCCGTGGGCAAGGGCATACTCTACGAGCTTTTTGGCAATTAGCGGGCGGGCGAGTGACGTACCGAGCAAATACCGATTTTCATATAATGCTCCACTTTGCAGGGATGGGTAAATATAATCATTAACAAATTCTTCTTTGCAATCTTCGATAATTACTGTTTTAGCGCCGATTGCCAAGGCTTTAGTTTTTGCTGCAGTAAAATCTTCCTCTTGTCCGACATCCGCAATAAATGCGGTAACCTCGTATCCTTTATTGAGTAACCATTTTAAAATTACTGAAGTATCCAAACCGCCACTGTAAGCCAAAATTACTTGTTGTTGCATGATAGTCTCCTAAATATGTAAAAATTAATAATCTAAAAAATTTTGTTATAAAGTTAAAGTCCAAATTGTTTTAATTCTTCAATTCGGGTTTTAATGGCATCTAACCCTAAGTTGCCAGTTGCGCCGAGATGAGTTTTTGCCAGAATATTTTGCAATGGGTCATTTAAGCCTGAATCCTGTAAATTCGCCGCAACTTGTCCATAAGCATCGCGGAACGGTACACCTTGCACTGCAAGCTGCAGAGCATAGTCAGTTGCAAAAACTTCTGGAGTAAATCCAGACAAACACTTTTCTTGGCTAACACTAATTTGTGCCATGATAATTGCCACTACTTCCAAGGTTTGTCCGACAGTATCTAGACTCTCAAACAATGGACGTTTGGTTTCCTGTAAATCGCGGTTATAGCCAGAGGGTAGCGCCCGTGAAATTTCCATTACCTGCCAGAGATTTGCCATCACCGTAGCACTCTTGGCGCGAATTAATTCAAACGGATCGGGGTTTTTCTTATTTGGCATTAAACTACTACCGGGGCAAAACTCCTGTGGTAAATTAAGATATCCCATTTCGGGTGCACTAAATAAAATCACATCCGTCGCGAGTTTGGATAAGTCAAGCATAATTTGACTTAGCGCGTGAATAATTACACTTTCAAATTTACCGCGGCTATTATTGGCATAAAGTACGTTATTTTGTACTTTAGCAAAACCAAGTAAGTCGCTACACAGCTGACGATCAATCGGTAATGACACTCCATAACTGGCTGCCGAACCCAGTGGTGATTGATTAATGAGTTTATAACTATCGATTACGAGTGCTGCATCATCAAGTAGCGATTCAAGCAAAGCACCCATCCACAAACCCATTGATGAGGGCATTGCTTTTTGATAATGCGTCCGTCCAACATAGGGGATATCTTTGTATTTAACCGCAAAATCATGCAAAACTTCCATGGTTGCAATTAATTTAGTCATAATTGTCTGTAACTCATGCTTGCTATACAAGCGAAGTGCGGTTAACACCTGATCATTGCGTGAACGTGCAGTATGAATTTTTTTCCCGACATCACCCAATGCATTTACCAGATAATTTTCAATTGCGGTGTGGACATCTTCTTGTGAGTTTTCGATGGTGAATTTATCATTATCAACTAGTTCAATAATCTCCTCTAGTGTAGCAACTAATTGCCCACATTCGACCGTGCTAAGTATGCCGATTGCCAAAAGCATTTTAGCGTGAGCAATACTTGCAATACAGTCATAACGCGCAATCCGTAAGTCCAATTGAGGATCATCACCAGTCATAAAATCTTCAACGGTCTGATTTAATTGATAACCTTTAGCCCAAAGTTTAGTCATTTTTTTCTCCAGATTAATTAAGGGTAAACTGCCAACGTGCTTAAGCCAGTAGTTTCAGCTAATTGATACATCAGATTCATATTCTGTACCGCTTGCCCGGATGCACCTTTGAGTAGATTATCAATTACACTGACTACTACCAGATAGTTAGTTCTTACATCCAGATGCAAACTAATCTGGCAGAAATTAGTTCCAACTACTGCTTTGACGCTGCTGCGCTCCTGATTATTTAGGGTAACAAAATAATTATCTTGATAATATTCAGCATAGAGTTGATTAATTTGTGCCAAACTCAGTGAGGAGTTTAACGGACAGTAAGCAGTTACCATTAATCCCCGTGGGATTGGAATTAAATGTGGTGTAAATTGAATCATCAACTTATCTCCTGCTAGTTTACCAAGCTCCTGCTCAATCTCGGGAATATGGCGATGGATTCCTCCAACCTGATAAGCTGAGAAATTATTACTGGTTTCGCAAAAATGAGTAGCGAGACTTAAACTCCGTCCAGCACCTGATACCCCGGATTTGGCATCAATGATAACTGGTGCAGTAGACAAATTGAGTAGCTGATTCTTAAGTAACGGCGCGAGTGCTAACAGAGTTGCAGTTGGATAACAACCGGGATTTGCAATTAGACACGCACTGGCAATTTGTTTACGATAACCTATTTCGGCTAAACCATAAACCGCCTGTGCTAAAAGTGTATCGTCCGCTGCAGGATGTTGGTACCATTTTTCATAAGTTTTGCCATCATTTAAACGTAAATCAGCGCTCAAATCAATTACTTTACAGCCATGCTTTAATAACTCTGCAGCAATGGCAGCCGCTTTTGTATGCGGTAATGCCAAAAAAACAATATCGCTTTCTTCTGCCAATTGTGTAAGATCCAGACTTATAAATTGATGCATTAGATGGACTAAATGCGGAAAAACTTGTGTCAATTCCTGCTGTTGATAAGTTTCAGAGACTAAATGAGCCAATTCTACCTGTGGATGAGCACTAAGCAAACGAATTAACTCTACTCCTGTATATCCTGATGCACCAATAATCGAAGCTTTGATTTTCTTCATGATAAATGTTCCTTAAAGACAGTAGTACCAACAATTTGCTTGTGTTGCAATAATTCAATTAATAAATGTGGTGTGTTGCCATTGAGAATATGGGCTGAATTTATCCCTCCATCTACGGCTTGAACGCAAGCGCTTAATTTAGGGCGCATCCCGCTATTAACTAAACCATCAGTTGCCAGTAATTGTTTGGCATATGAACTATCCATTTCAGCAAGCAAACTTGTTGGATCTGGATAATTGGTATAATAACCATCAATATCACTCAGTAAAATTAATTTTTCCGCCTGCAAATTAGCCGCGATTGCTGCTGCTGCCAGATCAGCATTAATATTGAGCGTGATATTTCCTTTAATGGCCAATGGTGCTATTAACGGAGTTATACCCATTTTTAATAACTGAGTTAAAAATGGGTGATTCACCTGAGTAATTTCACCTACAAACCCCAGCTTGTCCTGATCGATAAATTCACCTTGCAATAGTTTGACATCGTGCCCAGATAGCCCCAATGCCAAAATTCCGGCTTGGTTAAATTGCTGTGCTAATACTGCATTGGTTTTACCGAGTAGCGCCATCTGGGTGATAGCCAAAATTTCTGCACTGGTAACCCGTAAACCATCGACAAACTTTGAACTAATATTTAAATTTTGGCATAATTGATTTATATCTGGACCACCACCGTGGACAACTACGATTTTCCAGCCATCATGCTGTAATTGCTGAATATCTTCAATTAAACTCATTAACTCCAGCTGATTGTTAACGATTGAGCCACCACATTTAATTACTAATATACTTGTCGAGTATGATTTGTAATTGGGATTTATATTGTTCATGGTTTATGTCCGATACGCTGCGTTAATTTTTACATAATCATAGGTTAAATCACAGCCCCAGGCAGTACTACTATATTCACCTAAACCTAAGTCAAGATTGATATTAACTTCTTTATTTTGCAGGAGTTTGAGCGCTTCATCTTCCGAAAATTCGAGCGGCACGCCATGTTTAAAAAGCATTAATTCTTCGAGTGAAATGTTTAGTTTATTGGGGTTAATTGCGGCATTCGCATAACCGGCAGCACAGGCAATCCGTCCCCAGTTGGCGTCATTGCCGAAAACCGCAGCTTTAACCAAGGATGATGAGACTACCGATTTTGCAACCAATTTGGCTTGCTTATCGCTTTTAGCACCAGAAACATTTACCGCAATTAAGGTTGTTGCACCTTCGCCATCAGTCGCAATTTGTTTGGATAAGCTAATGCACAAGCAAAGTAAACCTTCGTAGAATAATTGCCAGTCCGGATGGTTAATATCCTCAATCGGTACATTTGCGGCATACTTATTTGCCATCACTAAAACCATGTCATTAGTTGAGGAGTCACCATCAACACTAATCATATTAAATGAATTATTCACCGCCTTGGTTAGTGCTATTTGTAATGCTGCTGCGCTAATATCGGCATCAGTGGTAATAAATCCGAGCATAGTTGCCATATTGGGGTGGATCATCCCCGAACCCTTCGCCATACCACCAATTTTGATAGTACTCCCATCGCTGAGTTTCACCGCCAAAGCGGCTTGCTTGGTAAAAGTATCAGTAGTCATAATTGCTTTTGCTGCTTCCTGGTCTTCTACTGAGTCAAGTTTTGCGCTTAGCTTCGGAATTGAGGTTAGGATTTTTTCAATTGGCAGGGTAACCCCAATTACTCCAGTGCTCGCAACACCAATTAATGTGCTGTCAATATTTAGCTCTTTGGCTAAAACAAGAGCTGTTTGTTTGGCATGCTGTGCGCCAAGCTTGCCTGTACAGGCATTGGCATTGCCGCTATTGGTAATAATTGCTTGTAAATAACCAGATTTAAGATGTTTTTTAGTCAGCAATAATGGAGCTGCCTTAACCTGATTTCTGGTAAAAACTCCAGCCGCGATAGCCGGTACTTCGCTGTAAATCAACGATAAATCAAGTTTATGGGATTTCTTGATTCCGGCAGCAAATCCTGCAGCTTTGAAACCTTGCGGTGCGCAGACATTTTGATCGGCGATTAATGTGATAAATTTACTCATGATCTATGCTCCTTGTTGGCTGTGATTAGGGTTACCCAGTGTTGCAACTAAAATTGCTTTGATGCTATGCAGGCGATTTTCGGCTTCGCTAAAGACGATAGAATGTTTGCTGCGAAAGACTTCATCGCTAACTTCACGCACGTCCACACCGAAATTCTGCCAGGCATCACTAACAAATTTAGTTTGGCAATCATGAAAGGCAGGCAAACAATGCATAAATAAAACCTCTGGATTATTAGTCTGTTTGAGCATGCTCATGGTAATTTGATAGTCTTTAAGTAAGTTTGCCCGTGTCACAATTTGATCTTCTTCACCCATTGATACCCATACATCAGTATAAATAACATCTGCACCAGCTAAGCAAGCAGGATCAGAACTAACTTCGATGGTTGCTCCATGTTCTTTAGCACAAGCGAGGGCTTTATTTAAGCTCTCTGGGGCAGGGTGAAGTTCTGATGGTCCATAAGCCACGAAGTGCATCCCCATTTTGGCACATCCATACATCCATGCATTTGCCATATTATTTCTGGTATCTCCAACAAAAACTACTTTAACTTGATTTAAAGGTTTTTGAGGTAATGCTTCTTCAATCGTCATTAAGTCAGCCAATATTTGTGTTGGATGATCTTCGTCGGTTAGTCCGTTATATACTGGTATTTTCGAATGTTTTGCTAAATCTTCAACCGTTTTTTGGCTATAACCGCGAAATTCAATTCCATGGTAAAAACCTGC
>CAYIZV010000052.1:0-20618 GCA_964367915.1 uncultured Neisseria sp. | reverse complement strand
ATAACTGATTGTGCCGGTACAATTAGCTGATTAAACACACCGCTGCTATTAACATTAACAATTTGATGTGACATCAAATCAATATAACAGCCAGCACTAAGATTAGATGCCGAACTAGTCATTTCATAAACCGTAGTTGATTTATTTACAATAAAGGCATAGTTAGTACCACGAGTCAGTGCCGCAACATTATCAGCATCAGAAGCATTTACTGTCGCCCAGTTCATTGTTTTGCCCAAAGTCTGATTATGGAAGTAAACTCCGGCAATAACTTCATTTTCATTCCAATATGACACACTACCATTAGCATTGGCAGCGGTAGATGTTCCACTGGAAGTTAAGCCAGTACCAGCTTGAGCCTGTAAATCAGCGAAGACATATGGAGTACCTGCTTCCATCGCCATAATCACACCATAAGCTAATGGAGCATTATAGTAATTCATTACAAAATTAGGCGACTGAGTGCCAGTCCATGGACACATCGCACGAGATGATATACTATCTGGCACAGTATCTTGATCCATTACCAGATTAATTGCATTTACCCCCGGCAAGGTACCATTAGTTGAAGAAGTATAGGCATCACTGCTGGTTATCATTGAAGTAAGCGAAGCTTGCAAGCTTGCACCATAAGCAAAAGCACCATTAAGACCAGCAAGTAGCGGGAAATTTAGCATCTTCATCGTATTACCAGAAGAGTTATTGCCTGTCGCGGTTTTGATGCTGATATAATTGGTATAATCATTTGCTGAATTAGTCGGATATTCACCAAAGAAAATATTGCTGCTCTTATTGTACGCCGCAGTATCACTAAATAGCTGATTAAAGAAGGTCGGAGATTGTCCACTTACATCATCAATCCGGAAACCATCGATATTAAAGCCAGTAGTACTACTAGCTGCAGCAGTCATTGAGCCACTACCATTGTTATAGCCTAAAAGCCAAGCTGAATAGCCATCAAAAATTGACTGGGTACCACAAGAAGCAGCTCCCGACCAACCAGACGAAGAATTAGAGGCAGAAGGTAAAACACCATCAAACCATCCCTCTGACGCGGAGAAATCCGCATTCCATGGGGCCGTACTACTAAATGATGAGCTATAAGTGGAACCATTAGGATTATTTGCCCATAGCGCAATTATTCCATTGGTATTATTTGCAAACGAGGCACAGCTTGTTGCGGTATTACCAAAAGGTATATACCCAGAAACCTTAGTTTGTGGCCAGTAAAATGACTTAAGTGCTGCCATATTGCCAGAAGCGAATGAATACGTTTGACCTGGGTAATTAGTATAATATGTAGTATTGTTAACCCCTGGTTGGGCAAATTGATGTATTGCTACATCAATAATCAATCGTAACCCAGCACTATGTGCATTTGTTACCAAGGTAGCTAAATCACTCGCAGTACCATATGACATCACATTACTTGAGTTACCAATTTCTCCAAAATTCATCGGTTGATAAGCACCATACCACGCTGGAATATTATCAGCAGCATAGTTACCTGAATAAGTTACATAAGCACTGTTTTGAGGAGGAGATACCCACACCGAGGTATAACCCATATCATAGTACTGCTTGAGCATTGCTGGGGTAATACTGGCATATGGCGTATTAAATAACTCCAAAATTACATCAGTATTGCCATAACCAGTTGCAGCTGTGGCAATTCCGCTTGGCAAAGTCATGTTATACGCACCGCTCCCCAAGACAACGCCCGTTCCGGCACGAGTTGAATTAGTTCCGGTACAAAATGCATTATCCGATTCATTTTGCGTGATATTGCTGTTCGCGCTATTACTCCAGGTACAAGTTCCGTTTTGACAAATAGCGCTGCTTAGAGATGCTGTCGATACCTGCTTAGTTGACTGATTCGCGGGAATTGCTCTTAAATTAAGCGAAAGCTGACCAACATTTGTTGCCGGTGGTGTGCTTGAACTATTTGTTCCCGAAGCACAGCCAATCAGGCTAAGACCACCGACCATAAATAACGCTGAATATAGTAATTTAATCCTCATATTAACTCTCCCTCTAATTTTATATTTGCACATTATTATAACATTTTACTACATAAATTAACACAAAAACCCAACATAGATATCTATAAATTATAGTTGTTTCGCTAACATAGATAAAGTCTACCAAGTATAATAAATACCGGATTGTATTTCATATTGTTGATAAAGATTATTTGATACATTAGTTGCTTGCTGATTATACCACTGTTGAGCATAAACACCAAAAAGATATAAACCACGAACTTGCGGAATCGGGTAATTAAGAACCAAATCCATTTCTTGGAGACCATCAACAGTAGTATTATCGGAAGCAACATACACATATGACGGTTGGAAAATCAAATTGGTGCCCCAAGAACCTAAAGCAAACTGACCACCTAATTTATACATATTGCCAGGAATGCCCTGCGTAACCATATTATAAGACCAAGCTTCCGAATATAGTGGATCAACTTGTAAACTCTGAGTGTAAGGCGATACAAATGCCCCATTACCATAAGCACCACTAGGACCCCACATTGTATTTGCACTCGCATTAAGAGAGAACTCATCATAACTCCAGCCAATTTTAGCACCCGCTATATAGCTTTGAATTGCACCTCCGCTGGTTGACTGACTGATCGCATTTACGCTTTGAAACCATTGCTGATCGCTACCAAATTGCGCTGAAATATTAAATGATTGATGACTGCTAACCGGAATATTCACACTACTATCACCGTAGAGCAAGGTACCGTAGTTATCAAATTGATATCCCCACAAACGTAAATTATAAGCGCCATCATTGCTTGCATAATTGGCCCCCATTGCAGCTGTACCAGCAGAATTTGTTGAATATCCATCCCGAGTTTGCAGCCAACTGCTATAGTTAGTTTGACCAGTATAACCAGGCGCAGCTCCAAACTGAGCGCCATTAAATGCCAATGCTGATAACAGCCAGCCACCACCAGTATAAACATTAACACCAACTCCCTGATAGGTAGTTGGAACAGTTAGCATATTGGTATACATATTTCCTGCCAGCCATGGACTATTATCAAAAGCGATATAACCTATATCAGCGTTGACAACGTTTTGATACTGATACTCGATGAAAGCTTCAGATAGCGTAATTTGCGTAAACGTCGGAATATACTGAGAATAACTACGTCCACCATTAATCTGGCTATTTAGGCTGGAAAATGGATTCATTATCGATAATACGCCACCAGCAGAAAATCCTGCAATTTGTCCTGTTTGTCCAAAAATATTACCACCATATGATATACCTGCTGGATAACGTTGCGAATCCCATTGATTATAGGTTCCACCACCAAATACATTATAAGTACCACCCTCAAATAGCTTTTGTGCTACAGTTTGTGATTCAATTTGACTTTCAGTTAATTTTAGTGTTCCGCCACCTGACATCATCCAATTGTAGGGATTTTGGAAGTAATTATAACGCCCTATAAATCCAGCATTAGGATTAGTAGGTGGGGATGGTTGAACCTGGTTAGCTGATTCAACTGCCTTAGTCTGAGAGTTAGTAACAACAGTAGATTCAAAGTCATCCGCAAATGTCAGTGGTGCTATCGCGGTAAATAATAACGAATAAAGTATTTTATTCACGGTGTATCTCATAGTAATAGTATGATATGTTATGGGAAATTCAATTATTGTTTAATTAATTGGAAGTTTATTTTACAGGTAGTAATTATGGGTTAAAATGACTCATATAGTTGTCCTTTTTTGGAGACAATATATATTTTCACATAACTTTGAGTTAATGATAAAATATGATTAGCAGAACCAAAACAGGCATGAAACACTTATGAATACTGGGAATAACCTGATTATTAGCGATGTAATTAACCAATTAGACAATACTAATTCTGGTGCACAAAATAGTAGCATTAATGCAACAAACGATATTGAAGCTGTTCGAACTTGGCTACTGGAGTTTCGCCACAGTCCACATACATTCACCTCATATCGGCAAAGCTCTGAACGTTTTTTAATGTGGCTGATGCGTGAAAATCTCAGCTTACGACAAGTTACCCGGGAAGCAATTCAGGAATATCAGGATTTTTTACAAATGCCGACTCCTCATGACTTTTGGTGTGGACCAGCGAAGCCACGTACTCATCCTGAATGGAAGCCATTTGTAAAAGGTTTGTCGAACTCCAGTGTTAAATTAAATCTGCAGATTTTAGGAAGTCTTTATCAGTACTTGATTGATGCAGGATATTTAACACGCAATCCATTTCGCCTGATTCGCCAAAAAATCAAAGTTCCGCATGGCGTTGAACGTTTTTTAACCGTTCGTGAATGGGATTATTTACGTGAGTTTATTGAAACTTTACCGCAAGATAACGCAAAAAATAAATTTGAATATGAACGAACAAGATGGATATTTAGCCTACTTTATTTGACTGGCTGCAGGCGGAGCGAAGTAATCAATGCACGCATGTCAGATTTTGTAAATAAACGTAGTCAATGGTGGCTAAAGGTGGTTGGTAAAGGTAATAAGTACGGCGAAATACCTGTCCCAAATGAATTGCTCGGTGCACTGATTCGTTATCGTAAATCACTTGGTTTAGCAGAATACCCTAATCCATTGGAGACTGAGCTGCCATTAATTTACAGCAAATATGGTAAATTAAAACCAATCAGTGACTCAATGCTGTATAAAATCATTAAAACTACATGTAATAATTTGGCAGATCAGCTTAAAGCAGATGATCCGGCTAGTGCATTTGTGATTGCGCGAGTATCAACCCATTGGATGCGTCACACTTCTGCAACGCATCAAGTAGATGCTGGGATTGACATACGGGTAGTAAAGGAAAACCTACGCCACAGTATGCTTGAAACAACGATGAAATATCAACACACTGAAGCTGACTCAAGACATGATGAAACAATTAAAAAATTTGGTAAATAACACAAATTAATTAATTTGACTGGATATTGGTGCTAAATCCTCAATTGATAGTTGAAGAACAAACTGAGAGAGCTCATATTCGGTAAAGCGATATTCTGTATTACAATAATCACAGTCTACTGAAATATTTCCCTGTTCATTAATTAGCGTAGTTAATTCATCCTTACCTAAATTACGTAAAATCTCACTCACGCGCTGCCGACTGCAACTACACGCAAAGATTACTGGCTGTTTAGGCATTATAACCACATTATCTTCATTAAACAACTTAGTAATAACACGTTCCAAGTTATCATTTAATAACTCATGAGAGGTAAGCGTATTGGCAAGCATAAAGATTCGTTCAATTTCGTTTAAATGTAACTGATGGGTATCCGGTAATTGTTGCAACATAAAACCAACGACTTTATTTTCTTGATACGCCAAGAAAAACCAGCTCTTGAGCTGCTCTGATTGTATCATATAATTATTTAAAATTTCACCAACTTTTGATCCGTTAAACGCGATAATGCTTTGATATAAATTACCCTCGCTCTTTGAATCAATACTCACAACCAGCCTTCCTTCCTGCAAATAACTTGAATAGTCAAGCATTGCCTCATCTTTTGCGGTAAATTTAGCTGTTGCACGGATATGATATTGGTTACTGCATTCACTAACAACCAGATTGAAATGCGGGTTATCCTGAATCTGGCAAATAACTTTCCCATCCAGCTTAAGATTACTGGTTAATAAAACATTTGCCGCTAACAATTCTCCTAATAGCTGTTTTAAGCCATTTGGATATATTTTTTGTTCTGCGATCGTTAGCCATGCATCATCCAATACCACTAATGAGCCTTTGACAGGTAAACTTTCAAAGATAAATTTTTGTAAATAACTTGAATTCATTCAATACTATTCCATAAAACAAACCCACCGTTAAATGGTGGGTAAGAACTATTCTTCTTCATTCATTACGGCGTTGGTGTAAACATCCTGCACATCATCCAGCTCTTCAAGAGCATCTAATAGACGTTGCATTTTCTTGGCGTCCTCACCAGTTAATTCTGTTTCTACATTTGGCTTCATTGTAACTTCAGCTAATTCTGCACTAAAACCTTTTGCCTCAAGAGCATTTTTAATCTCAACATAATCATGTGGAGCAGTTATCACTTCCAAACTACCATCATCATTGGTAATCACATCTTCTGCCCCAGCATCCAAAGCTGCTTCCATTAAAGCATCTTCGTTCGTACCAGGAGCAAAAAGTAATTGACCGCAATGTTTGAATTGAAATGATACGCAACCATCTGTACCCATATTTCCATGATATTTATTAAAGGCATGACGAACTTCTGCAACCGTGCGAGTATTATTATCTGTCAAACAATCAACAATAATCCCTGCCCCAGCAATGCCATAACCTTCAAAGCGTAGCTCAACATAATCAACCCCCTCCAGCTCACCGGAACCTCGTTTGATTGCACGTTCAACGTTATCTTTAGGCACATTATTTTCACGTGCTTTTTCAACTGCTAGGCGCAGACGCGGATTAGAACTTAAATCACTACCACCCATCTTAGCTGCAATCGTGATTTCTTTAACCATTCGTGTCGTAATTTTACTTTTCTTGGCATCAGAAGCTGCCTTGCGGTGTTTAATATTTGCCCATTTACTATGACCAGCCACAATACAATCCTTTATAAACAAATTTATTTTGGCGATATTTTAGCATGAATTTATGCTACTCTTGGCAGCTTTAGCTTGAAAACTACCAACCTCCAAATCATGCGCTCCTACGAATCGGTACATGGCACCATTCATCATCTTAAATCAATAAGTAATTATAGGTAATTAAACACATCTTGCTTTAATTGAATGAATGGGCAATAGCAGATAATCATAGATAGCAGATTTACTTTCCAATGCAAAACTTACTGAATATCTCACCCAATAAATCATCCGCGCTAAATTCACCAGTTATACTACTAAGTGCAGTATGAGAATAACGTAACTCTTCTGCCAATATCTCCAACGACTGCCAATTACTAAATGCATTATCAATATGAGCTACAGCTATGCGCATTGCATCTAAATGACGGGTACGCGCTAAAAATACATCACTGGCAGAATTTTCCCAACCAATCAAAGACAATAGTTTCTGACGAAGTAACTCAATCCCCAGACTAAGTTTAGCAGAGATATATACCTGAGCACCGCTTTCACCCTCTATGACAGAAGCCGTTCCAGATGATAAATCAATTTTGTTATGGACAAAAATACGTGGTAATTCTGCGGGTAACTTACTGAGTATTTGCGTATCTTCTTCGCTCATACCAATACTATCATCAATCAAGATTAAAGCCAGATCAGCGTCTTTTACAGCTAAGAGGGCTCGCTCGATTCCAATCTGCTCAACAACATCTTGTGTTTCACGAATACCAGCCGTATCTATGATATTAAACGGTACACCATCAACAATAATTTTTTGCCGCACTATATCACGAGTCGTTCCAGCGATTGAGGTAACTATTGCAACTTCCTCATTGGCTAACGCATTTAGAAGGCTGGATTTTCCGACATTCGGACGCCCAATGATTACGATATTCGCACCATTATTTAAGATAACACCCTGCTGTGTACTCGATAGTAGTTGATGGATTTGTTCACGTAAAGCTTCTAATTTTTGCTGGATTTTAGCATTGGCAATAAATTCAATATCTTCCTCAGGAAAATCCAAAGTTGCCTCCACGAACATCCGTAGATTAATCAATTGTTCATTGATTAGGTCGATGTTTCTGGAAAACTCCCCTTTTAGCGATTTTAGCGCACCTTTGGCAGTAGCCTCGCTCTCCGCATGAATCAAATCCGCAATACTCTCTGCTTGGACTAGATCTAATTTGCCATTCAGATAAGCACGTTTGGTAAATTCCCCAGCCTCAGCCAAGCGACACCCTAACTCCAAGCAACGTCTGAGTAGCATATTTAAAACTACTGGGCTACCATGTCCCTGTAACTCCAGAACATCCTCACCAGTAAACGACCGTGGCGCATCAAACCAGATAATTAAACCTGAATCAATTATCTCTCCATTTGCATCAACAAATTCACCATAATGTGCAAACCGCGGCTTTAAATTTTGCTTACCAGTTAAAGCAAAAGCAATTTTACTTAAATTATTACCTGAAATACGAATTACCCCGACACCAGCCTGCCCTGAGCCACTAGCAATCGCAGCAATATTATCTTGTATATAACGCACAAACTACTCCATTAAAAAGTATAAGCAGTTTCAATTGCATCGCCATCAAGTTGGCATAGATACAGCCAAATTTGAGGTACATTACTATAACGTCTGATTATTGTCCGCATTTTTGCCACTCTTGCATGGTCAAAATTATTTTCAGAAGCACATGACGCTAATAAAAACCATAACCAACTTAACTCAAATTCCATATAAAACTCATCAATTGGTTTATCAGCTACAAATTCAACGCCCCGCGATGCACTCCAAAGTGGAACTAATTGCTCTAACACCTCAGCATCATCCAAATCAGGATTAGTTGCCATAACATTAGTCCATAGAAAATTACGATAAGACTCATTTAATTTCTCATCGCCACTATCAATCTGAGTTATCTGATTCCACAGCTTATTCGCTTCATCAATTAATATTTCAGGTTTATACTCGATTAACTTGTTCTGCTTAAAATAAAGAATAACTGCATCCAGTGCAGCTTTTGTAAATTGTTGCAAATTTAGTACCCCATGCTCTAGTTATTAATTACTTTATTGTAACTACTCACCCAGAACTGCCGCAATATGCTGTAAGAGCTAGGAACAAGGCGACGTAGTGTACATGAAAGTACATGAGAAGCTTTGTGACGACTCTATTACTGCATAGTGTGAGCAGTTATACTTTATTTTAACATACGCCACAAATAATCACGTGACTTCAATTCACACTTAATAAAAAAACCTTATTTAATAGAATGGAATTCAGTATGAAAGCAGTTGACAAATAATGTTAAAATTACCCCTCTTGACGTTTAAGTACCCCCCAATGAAACATCTATTTAATTTCACGATCGCCAGTATTTTATCATTATTAATCGCAGCAAATAGTAGCGCACAAGAAGTTGTCAATGCTGATGCTCGATTTGATCTGTATGAGTCTATGATTAGCCAAAAACGTGTTGCAGTTTTTGCTAATAATGCATCAGTTGTTGAGAGTCAAAACATTATCAGCTTTTTACGGACAAAAAAAATAAATATTGTCAAAATATTTACTCCCGAACATGGCTTTAGCGGTCTAAGTGATGCCGGTGCATCGGTTGCCAGTACTACTGAAAGTGGGATTAAAATTGTTTCATTATATGGAAAAAAAGATCGTCCAGATGCACAGGATTTAACGGACGTTGATGTCATTGTATTTGATATTCAGGATGTTGGTGTACGCTATTACACTTATATCTCATCATTACAAAAATTAATGGAAGCTGCAGCAGAAAATAATAAGCCCTTAATCGTATTAGATCGGGCTAACCCCAATGGTTTTTATGTTGATGGACCAGTGTTACAAAGTAAATATAAATCATTTGTTGGTATGCAAAATATTCCAATAGTTTATGGTATGACTATTGGTGAATATGCCAAAATGCTGCAAGGCGAACAGTGGCTTGATTTACAGCCACGTTCAAAAGCACAAGTACTTAAATTAACTGTAATTCCGCTTGCCAGTTATACTCATCAAAGCAAAATTCAGCTAAGTGTACGACCATCACCGAATCTGCCTAATATGAGCGCAATCTACTGGTATCCATCATTAGGTTGGTTCGAAGGCACTAAACTCAGCGTTGGACGTGGTACAGCTATGCCTTTTCAGGTGTTAGGACATCCTGACTATCAAAGTGACTTTAGTTTTACACCACGGGCTACAACAGGTGCACTGAATCCTCCATTTAAAGATAAACAATGCTTTGGCTGGAATCTACAATTACCGGAAAGTACTGTTCTCGCTCAGATTGATGGGCAAATCCAGCTAAAACACCTCTTGCAAGCGTATCAAGAGTTTCCAGATAAAGCACATTTTTTTACACCATTTTTTTACAAACTTGCTGGAACTACTCTATTACGCCAGCAAATTGAATCAGGCCTTAGCGAAAGTGCTATTCGCGCCAGTTGGCAGCCAGAGTTAAATAAATTTAAACTAATCCGTAAAAAATACTTATTATATCCAGAAAATTAATTTACACATGAATAAACATATCTTTTTTGTCCTATTTGCAATTGCTAACATCGTCTTTTCGAGTGTTTTAATTCGCTTTTGTGAAACTGGACCTGTCGCTTCAGGTGCATATCGTTTATTACTGACTATTCCGATGCTTCTTGCAATGAATGGTAGTAATAAGCGGAATTTTCAACAAAAATTAACCATGCCAATCGTCATTTCTTCGTGCTGCGCTGGGTTGTTTTTTGCCTTGGATCTAGCGGTATTTAATGTTTCTATTATCTATACTTCGCTGGCAGAATCAACTCTATTAACCAATATGGTACCCTTTGTAATTGCACCCATTTCCATTTTCTGGTTTAAAGAGAAAATACCACTTAAATTTTTAGTCACTGTAATACTAGCTATTATTGGGCTTTATTTTCTAATGTCTGATAATAGCCTTTCTGCTAGGCACCTTACCGGAGATTGGTTGGCTTTATTATCCGCAGTATTTTACGCGCTTTTTCTTACCAGCATAAAAACTGCCCGAGAGGCTTATCCTGCCAGCATGGTAATGATTATGGTCTGTATTGTCGGCGGAATTTTATTAATGCTCCTTGCAATTTACAAACACGAAGTAGTGATTCCACTGACGCATACTGGCTGGATAGTCCTAGTCTTTGTGGCTTTTAATGGTCAGGTTCTTGGGCAAACTTTACTGGCTTATTCAGTTAAATATATTCCACTTCAACTAACTTCAATTTTTCTTCTGCTCTCGCCTATTTTTGCCGCAGTTTATGCTTATGTTATCTTCCATGAAACCTTGCATGCCATGCAAATACTTGGTATTGGAGTAATTTTAGCAGCGGTCTACTACGGTAAACAAATTCTGGAAAAATCACTACGTAAAGATGATTTTTAGCAAACAAAAACCTAAAGCAATTAATAATAGAATATTTCCCTTAGATAGCATTCGATATCACCCTAAAAATATGGTAAAATTCGCACGTATTTTTAAGGAAATTAAATGCAAATCATTGACCAGTTAATCGAAGCAGCACGCAATAATAATTTATTCAAATTAGTTAGTTTAATTAATGACGGCGTGGAAGTTAATCAGGTCAATTCTCATGGGATTACCCCACTAATTCAAGCCGCAAGCTCGGGAAACTGGAGCGCTGTTGAAATACTACTCCAAGCTGGAGCTAACCTTGAATTAGCCAACAAATTTGGAACCACGGCACAAAGCGCAGCTGAACTCTTTGGGCACAATGAAATTGCTGGTAAATTACATGATTTAATCGAGGCAAATCGCCAACAAAACCAAAATGAAATCGATGAGAATACAAATAGTTTATTTTACGCAATAGAAACCAACAATAGTGAGCTTGTCATTAGCAGTCTCAATCGTGGTGCAAATGTTAATCAACTAGCTTCAAATGGATGGAGTGCATTAAACGCTGCAGCACTGGGTGCTGATTTTGAAATTATAAATCTATTACTCAATGCTGGTGCTAATCTCGAACTAACAGATAATTATGGTTGGACAGCACTTTTTTTTGCTACTTGGCAGAATCAACCACAAATCGTAAAACAACTACTATTACGTGGAGCTAATCCTGATGCGCAAGATGATTACGGTAGAACACCACTACTTTATGCTGCACGTGATGGCTTTACTGAGGTAATTCGTGAGTTAATCAATGCTAAGAGCGACATTGAACACAGCGATCGTTATGGTTGGAGCGCGATATTTTTTGCGATTAAAGAAAACCATCTCGATACAGTCAAGCTCCTTGCTAATAGCGGAGCTGATTTAAACAAGATAGATAACACTGGATGTACGCCTTTGATCTATGCTGCTCGCGATGGTAGATTTTCAATTTGTGAATTTTTATTGGAGCATCAATGTGATTATCGCTATAGTGATGAACTAGGTTGGACAGCCCTATTTTTTGCAAGCTGGAAAAATCAGGCTGAAGTTATCAAACTCTTGGCTAAACATGGTGTGCCTGTCGAGCAAACTGACGAAAGCGGCAATACTCCATTAATTTACGCAGCTCGTGATGGAAACTGCCAGTCAATCATTGCCCTTTTTGAGGCTGGCATCAATCTGAACCGCTGCGATAAAATTGGCTGGAACCCATTATTTTTTGCGGTACTTAAAACTCAAACTGAAGCAGTTAAAACGTTGATTCGCTGCGGTGCCAATCTTGAATGTTATGATATTTACGGTTGGAGTCCATTGCACTATGCCGTGCGTAATGGCAACATGGAAATGATTAAGTTATTAATTGAACTAGGTGCCAATCTCGAGCATCTTGATGAATATGGGCGTTCGCCACTATCTATAGCCGCGCTGTACAACCGCCAAGAATCATTAAATATTTTAATTGCATCAGGAGCAAATATTGAGCATCTCGATGATTATGGAATGAGTGCCTTAGATATTGCTGAAGATAAATTTTTTCATGATGTTGTTCTGTGTTTAGTACGTGCTGGAGCCAGCATGAGTAAACGCAATGCAGATTGTGGTAAAACTCTAATTTGGGCTACTAGCGCTGGTAAAATTGAAGCAGTTGAACTATTGCTAAACGCAGGGGCAAATATCGATTATTGCAATAAATCATATTGGACACCCTTAATGTATGCAATTAGAGCTGGTCATATTGAAATTGTAAAAGTTTTACTTGAGCATGGTGCTAATCTTGAAGATTTTGATGAATATGGCTGGAGTCCACTGATATTTGCAGCTTGGTATAACCAACCACAAGTATTAGAATTACTTATTATTCATGGTGCTAATCTTGAACACACAGAACAACATCGTCGTAGTGCTTTGCTGATTGCTGCTGAACGCGGTAATTTAGAGCCAGCCAAGATTTTATTAACTTACAATGCCAATCTCAATCTGCGTGATGATGAAAATAATAGCGCATTGCTCTTAGCTGAATCAAACAAACATAAGGATTTAGCAGAATTATTACGTAATCCAGCTAAATTTACTACCCAAGCCAAAAAACAACAACCTGCTCTTACAAACGACCATACCCTACTAAGTGCAGTAGTTAGTGGTACGGCTAAACAAGTAAAAAACATGATACAGCATCATGCCAAAGATTTGGAAATAACTAATCGTTCCGGACAAAGTGCATTATCTCTTGCCGCAATTCATGGTAAATCAAATGTAGTGCGTTCACTGCTTGCCGCTGGTGCAAAAATTGAGCATCAAGATGAAAATGGAGAAACACCACTTATGCTTGCGGCAGAACATGGTAAATCAAATATTATGCGAATTTTACTTGCTGCTGGGGCTAATCTTGAGCATGTTAATGTTGCAGGTAGAACTGCACTAAGCATGGCAGCATTACTCGGTAAGACAAATCTGGTTAAATTACTACTTAGTGTTGGCGCTAATTTAGAACACAACGATCTTGATTCACGCACCCCATTATTAATGGCCGCTCGTCAAGGTAAAACTCAGGTAGTTGAAGTATTAATCGCTGCCGGAGCAAATTTACAGCACCGCGACTATGATGAAATGAGTGCTCTTGACCTAGCAGAAAAATATAATCACCACGAGGTATTTAGTATACTAAAAGGCAATCAAAATACATAATAAAGTTATATGGGTGAGCAATTACCTCCTATTATATAGGAACAGATTCGAAATACTGGTAGGCGATAAGCAAGTAAGTAAGGAGCTTAGCAACAACCCAGTGTGATGAATCTGTTCCCGTATATAAAAAATCAACTAGTTATTCGACTATTAATCATTTTATAAAGTATCCAGCAAGCAGCCGCCAAAACAAAATATCCAGCAGCTAATGATGTTACAGCAGTGCTGGGCAGTACTCCTGCCAAAATAGAACTGCCAAGAAAAGTCACAACATATGCCCCACTGCCAGCAATTCCACCAGCTGTTCCGGCATAACGAGGAAACATTGATAAACAGTAGGCAAAATAATTATTAAAAATAAAGCCAGCTAAACAGTGCATTAAAAAGGCAGGAATCAAAATGGTATAAATATTTTCACTCTTTAATCCGATCAAAAACATAATAAAGGCAAGAGACATAGCACTTATAATTGCTCCACGCATTTTGGGCATTAATGCGAAACTCAGCAAACGTCGATTAACTAATCCTCCACACATCCAGGCAAATCCCATTATCAAAGCATAATGTCCATATTCAATTGGAGTATAACCAAGTGTTACTTGAACTAAAAAAGATCCCAGAAGATTAAATAACATTACCATTGCATAGGAAAAACCTAAGCTTAAAACACCAAGATTAAATTTACCATTACTTAATATCTCACTATACGCAGATTTAATATTAGTAAAATTTAAGGCAGTTTTATTTTTTATCGTTTCTGGTACCAAAATTAATTCAGCAAAAGCTAAAACAAAGGAATAAGCAGCTAAAAAATAAAAGCATGATTTCCAACCAAAGAAACTTTGTAAATACCCACCAATTCCAGGGGCAATAATTGGACCTAATGACCATGCAATAGTCGTATAAATCAGCATTGATTGTAATTTAATACCACTATAAATATCAACAATAATTGCACGCTTGGAAACCATAAAAAATCCAACACATAATCCCTGTAGAAAGCGTAGCAGTAGCAACATTCCAATACTGTCAATTTGTGGAATGCAAAAACTAAACAGACTAAATGCGAGTAATGAAATAATCGTTATTTTACGTCGACCATATGCATCAACAATATTTCCAGCAACAAACTGGCTAAGTGCATAGGCAATTAAAAAAATCGTTACCGTGACTTGCGTAAGTGCCTCACTAATATGAAAATACTTAGCAACCGTAGGAAGTGATGGAACATAAATATCAACAGCTAACCCTGACATAGGGATAATTAAAAATGCACAAACCGCCATAATACTTATCTGGCGGTTAGTAAAATTGTGACCTATCTGCTGCTCACTCATGAATTAATTTCACCAATATCTTTACGATAATAGCAATCTTTAAAATAGACAGAATTAAGTAATTCATACGTATTTCGCCGCGCAGTGGCTAAATCTTTACCATGGGCAACTATATTCAGTACTCTTCCACCTGCAGTTACAAGCTCATCACCATTAGAGGATACTCCTGCTAAAAACAGTTGAGCATGATCATGTTGAAATTCTTTAATTCCTTGAATTGGACGACCATTCTGATAAGCTTCTGGATAACCACCTGAAGCCAACACCACACAACAAGTTGCCCCACTTTGCCATTCTAGTTGTATCGTCTCTAATTTTTTATTCAATGCCGCATTAATCACAGTCAATAAATCAGATTTAAGTAGTGGCAGCACCGCTTGAGTTTCCGGATCACCCAATCGCATATTGTATTCAAGCAAATAAACACCATGATTAGTAATCATTAAACCAAAAAATATTACTCCAGCAAAATTCATCTTCTCGGCTTTGATTCCGTGCAAAGTAGGCTCTAGGATGTCACGGATAAATGCCTGATTAACTTCAGCAGTAACATATGGATTTGGTGCAATAACCCCCATGCCTCCGGTATTTAACCCTGTTTCACCATCACCAATTTTTTTGTGATCTTTGGCGCTAATTAATGGAATTATAGTTTCACTATCAGTGAAAGATAAAATAGATGCTTCAACTCCAACCAAATATTCTTCGATTACCACTTCCGAACCTGATTCACCAAATACCTGATCCAAAAGCATTGAAGCTAAAGCTGCTTCCGCTTGGTCATTATCTTCGGCAATAACAACACCTTTACCAGCAGCCAAACCGCTAGCTTTAATTACAATCGGGTAACTAACTTTATCCAGATATTTTAATGCTGCGGCATAATCAGTAAAACTTTCATGATGAGCAGTTTTGATACCATATTTATTCATAAATTCTTTAGCAAAGGCTTTACTGCCCTCAAGTTGTGCAGCTTGCTTATTCGGTCCAAAAATAGTAAGACCAACAGCCTCAAATTTATCAACAATTCCTTCGACTAACAACTCTTCACTTCCAACAATCGTTAAATCAATTTGTTGTACTTTGGCAAATTCAAGTAGCTCATCAATTTTAGTTAACTTCACATTACTCACGCGTGGTAGTAATTCACAACCAGGATTGCCTTCCGCGACAAATATTTTATCAATTTGTGGATTTTGGCTAAACTTCCAAGCTAAAGCGTGCTCTCGTCCACCTTTACCGATAATTAATATTTTCATTTTTTAAATTCCCTCATTTTTAAATTCTCAATAATCTGTACTCAAACTGTTATAACGCTTATTATGTAATCAATCATCATTCCAATCATAGTCATCATCATTTTGTTTTTTCTGGTAAGTAAATACTTTATTAACAAACAAGGTAGAGGCACGTTCATCTGTCATATGAACATCCAGATTACCATTACAAAACTCTTGATAGGTTGGCTCTTCAAAGCACTTTGAACGACTATTTACCGTTAATTTAAACGTATTATTTTTAGGATTCATCGTGATTGTTGCTATACATCCGTTACCAACATTATAATTATAGGCATTGAGAATCTTGCCATCTGCATTAAATGGTAAATATTGGTTAATTGGGCAAAAATAACCGGTAGAGCTAAATAAAATACTTAGCCCCATATTTTTACCAATCTGAATTAATTTAATATAGGTCACATCGTCAGAATGTCCATACCAACCAGATTTAAACAGTTGTTTTGATGTGCCTACAGAAGATTCTAATGGGTTACTTGAGTAAGGCGTATTAACACCATCGTCACTGTATGCCATACATGATACCGACAACATTAATAATGCTAGAACTTTTTTCAATGATAACCCTTTTATATTTTTGTCACAAAAATCAAACAACATGCACTAATTCAGCTAATGGTTTGCGAGTTTTCTCACGTACTGGCGGACTTAGGCGGTAACCCAAAAAACAAAAAACCACAGCTTGATAAAGTTCTGGATCAAAGACTTTATGCTGAACTAAAATATCTGTTACTTTTTGACTAACAAACCCTTCTACAGGACAAGAATCAATACCAATTTGGGCTGCAGCACTCATGACATTACCCAATGCAATATACGCCTGTTTCGCCGCCCAGTCATTGAGATAACGAGAGTCTTTTTTTAGCTGAATCTCATTTAGCTGATGATTTTGGATTAGATTACGCCGCATCTCCTGCATTTCTACAGGAGTTTGCTGAATATCCTGAAGAATATGATCAAAGTAAGTATCATTTACCGTAATATCTTTCTTGATCGCAAACAATAATATATGACTTGCCGTTGGCAATTGTTTCTGCGCGCCCCACATGTGTGGATGTAATTCTTGCAATAACTTTTGATTTTTTAACATAAAAACTTCATAGGGTTGTAAACCAAATGAAGACGGTGACAGACTTATAATCTCCAATAAAAATTCAAAATCCTCTTCTGAAATTTTTTTATTGGCATCAAATTCTTTACATGCATGACGCCAACGGTACGCATCCAAGATTAAAGATTTATTATTTGGCATATTTGAACTCTCGCTTATTTCATATTATTTTCAACTATACTAGTAAACCGCAGGTTCACTATCTAAATCACTATGGTAAAGAGTACTAATTTTTTCATACATATACTGAGACAAAGCTTCTCGATTAGGAAAATCAGTCGCGTTTACCGCTTCCAAAATATCAATTTTAATTACCAAGCCTTTAAGGCGCAAAGTGCTCCACACCGATTCCATCCATCTTTTCTTTGAGAACGTAACCTCAGTAGATGGTGAACCATCAGCATTGCGGTAACGCAAAACAACAGGAACAACCCGACTTTTAGCAATCATCGCTGATTCAAAAATTGAAGCATGAAAAGGTAGTATCGTCATACCATCACTGGTTGTACCTTCTGGAAATAAGCCCATAGCCCAACCATCCTGCATAACCTTAGCTATTTTTTTATTTGCCATAACTAAATCTCGTTTGTTTTTACGATCAATAAATACCGTACCACCCGATTTAATGATATTTCTGAGTAAAGCCCAACGCAACATCTCAACTTTACCAACATAGTTCGTACAATAAACACAGGACATAACCAAAGTATCTAGCCAAGAGACGTGGTTTTGGACAAACATTGTATTTGGCTGGATATAATCATCACCAATTGAGCCAGTTACTTCAAATTTGGCACCAATCGCCCAAACCATTGCCCGTGCCCACGGTTTATGAAAGAAACGCCGCCACCAACTCATTGGAATAAAAGGATAACATAGATATGATGTACCTACAATATAGCACATCAAAAGAACACACATCACGAAACGTGACCACGAAATGAGCTTACGCATTATAGCTGCCTAAAATATACTTAATCCTGTATTTTACCTTATATAATGAAAGCCAATTAGACATAATTATAAGCAATTTACTACAAAAGCTGGAGTAAATCAGTTGGAGAATCAATAACCAGTGCTGCACCACTAGCGTATAACTCTTCGCGACCACGAAACCCCCATGCTGCACCCAATGCATACATACCTGCATTTTGCGCAGTCAGCATATCAACACTGGTATCACCCAAAAAGATAAACTCAGCAGGTTGCAACCCCATAATTTCAGCAATTTCCAGCGCAGGATATGGATCTGGTTTTACAGGAATATTTGCCCGAGCACCAAAGACCACCTCAAACTTCCATTTGGGGAAATAACTATCAATTACCTCATCCATAAAGCTGTCATCTTTGTTAGAAAGAATTGCCAGACGAATCCCTCTTTTCATTAATTCAGTCAATAATTCATCGATACCTGTGTATAGTTTGGTATAACCGTCAAGATGCTTTGAATATTCGTCTAAAACCTCTGAGACTATCTTTTGGTAATGAACACTTTCGCTAATTTCTAAAGGCAAGGCACGATAAACTAATTTAGGAATCCCATTTCCGATAAAATGCCGATAGCTCGGAATATCATGCAGTGGAAAACCATGTCGCTCAAGTACATTATTCATAGCATTGGCGATATCCTGTACAGTGTCCAGCAATGTACCATCTAAATCAAAAATTACCGCCTTATAATGATTGGTTGTCATTTAACAATAGCCCTTACAATCTTAAAAATTCTATTCAGTAAACTCGTTATCCGAAGTCTCGCATCTGCGTACCATGATTTTATCAACGCGATACCCACCATCACGATCAATATCAACAATTTCAAAAACATAATCAGCAAATTCAAATTTATCAAAAACCTTAGGTAATCTGCCATGTTCACGACCAATAATTGAAATCACAAAGCCAGCAGCAGTTTGGTAACTACCTGCGTCACCTTCAGGTAAATCATCAATTTCCAACTCATCAAGTAAGTCATTGATTGAAGCTAAACCATCTACCAGCCATTTACCTGACGGATCTTTTTCAATCAGCTGAATACTTTCACTATTTACACTTGGAATATCACCAATTACAGCAGTTACCAAATCACCTAATGTAATTAATCCTTCAACATGTCCAAATTCGTTATAGACCAAAGCAATATGGGTTTTAAACGAGCGGAATGATTCTAAAATTTCAATCAACGTTAAACTATTGGGGATATTATGAATCGGTTTTAAACCTTCCGTCCAGTTCATCTGCGCTTTTGCGACATGCTCATGAAATTGATGAACGATTTCTTTTATAACCTTAACTGCTGGTATATAACCCAAAACGTGATCCAAGCTTCCCTTACAAATTAATAAATTTTGTGATGGATTATTTAGAATTTTATCGACATTATCTATTGATGGTGCCATTACATCAATAAAAACAATATCTGAACGTGGAGTCATCAAAGATCCAACTTTACTTTCATCCAAGCGCCAAACATTATCAAATAAATCTTTTTCTGCCTGAATTAAGACACCAGACTGAGCACCAGCTTCAAACATGGTTTCAATATCTTCTTCAGAAACTTCATCATTGCGCTTAGTTGATAAGCCAAATAAACGCAAGATGGAGTCACTTAAAAAAGCAAAACTGGTAACAATTGGTAATAAAAGCTTAATAACCGTAGTCGTGATCGGAGCTAAGGTGACCGCAACCGCTTCCGGATAAAGAATAGCAATTCGTTTAGGTAAAATATCACCAAAAAGGATCAACAGAAAAGTCACCACCACAAAAACTGAAATTGAAGCAATCTGTGCTTCCTGTCCATGAAAATATCCCATCTGGATAAAGTATGCTGCAACCTTGCCAGATAGTGATGCTTCAACAAAAGCCCCTTCCAACAAGGTAACTACGGTCAGCCCTATTTGAGTAGTTGCAATTATGTGAGTTGGATTTTCGGCTAATTTCAATGCTTTAATTGCATTTTTGCTACCATTATCAATTAAGGTTTGTAAACGTGTTTTCTTTGAGGCTATTACCGACATATCGGAGATAGTAAAAAGAGCATTTGCTAAAATTAAACCAATAACTACTATCATATCAGATGACATTTAATTCCTACTCATTAATATTTAAAATTTCT
>CAYIZV010000051.1:0-21162 GCA_964367915.1 uncultured Neisseria sp. | reverse complement strand
ACATGCCTAAAATGAAATCAAAGTCTGGTGCGAAAAAACGCTTTATCGTTCAAGGTAGTGGCGGCATCAAACGTTCTAAAGCATTCAAACGTCATATTTTGACTAAGAAAACAACTAAAAACAAACGTCAATTACGTGGTACAGTACAAGTGAATCCTAGCGATATGGGTCATGTACGTAGCATGTTACCTTACGCATAAATTGAAGGAGTTATAGAATGCCTAGAGTAAAACGTGGTGTCATCGCGCGTGCGCGTCACAAAAAAATTATTGCTTTAGCTAAAGGCTATCGCGGTCGTCGCAACAACGTATTCCGTGTTGCTAAAGAAGCGGTTATGAAAGCGGGGCAATATGCTTACCGTGATCGCCGTCAAAGAAAGCGTCAATTCCGCAGCCTGTGGATTGCTCGTATTAATGCTGGTTGCCGTGAATTAGGTTTAACTTATAGCCGTTTTATTAACGGTTTAGCTAAAGCTGAAGTTGCCGTAGATCGTAAAGTATTGTCTGATTTAGCGATTAATGACAAATTTGCATTTGCTAAATTTGTAGAGCTTGCTAAAAGCAAGCTAGCGTAATTACGCAAATTGCTTTATAATAACGGGGGCTATAAATAGCTCCCTATTTTTTTGTCTACGGGAAACAATGGAAAAATTTTTAATCAATGATCCTCAAGTTCAGCAGCGTGTCGTGAATTCTTTGGAGAAACTCTGGGATTTGACAGATGATTTAGTAGAATTTTATCCACGCTATAAAGAATATACAGTAACTGTATTTGGCTCGGCGCGAATTACTGAAGATTCACCTGTTTATAAAGATATTTTTGATTTTGCTTCCAATTTAGCTAGGCTAGAGTGTAATGTTGTGACTGGTGGTGGACCTGGGGTAATGGAAGCAGCTAATCGTGGTGCTATAGCTGGAAAGCTTGCGCAATCACCAGTAAAATCGGTAGGTATTAATATTGAATTACCTTTTGAGCAAAAAAATAATCCATATTTAGACGAGTCCTTTCCACATAAGACATTCTTCACGCGTTTACAGCACTTTACGGCGGTAACAGATTGTTTTGTAGCTTTTTACGGTGGAATTGGTACGGTCTTAGAAATCTTAACCGTTTTGCAGTTAATGCAAGTCAAGAAGATTGAAAATCATAAGCTAATTTTGGTTGGTAGCATGTGGCGTGGATTAATCCAGTGGTTCGAAACAGAAATGTTAAAAGATGATATGCAGCTTATTCATAGTGGTGATTTAATGATACCAAAGTTGGTAGATCATTATCAAGATGCTTTAGAAATTATTAAGCAGCACAAAGCACAGCAAGATTTATAAAATAATATAATTATGGAATTAATATGGAACAATTAAACTCAGTTTTATCAGATGGATTGAGGGAGCTGCAACAAACTACTTCCTTACATGAATTAGAGCAGTTAAAGTCACGCTATGTTGGTAAACAAGGGCAAATCACGCTGTTTATGCAAAAGCTAAAAGAAATTGCACCAGAAGATCGCAAAGCTTACGGTGCACAAGTTAATCAAATTAAAGCTCAGTTTGAAATTGCACTAAATGCCCGTCGTGATGAATTAAGTGCAGCTGAATTGGCAGCTAAGCTTGCCAATGAGAGTATTGATGTATCTTTACCTGGTCGTGGTATTGCTCGTGGTAGCTTGCATCCCATAACACTTGGCTTTAACCGTTTGATTGCAATTTTTGCACAGCTTGGCTTTGCTGTCGCTGATGGCCCGGAAATTGAAACAGATTATTATAATTTTAAAGCATTAAATATTCCAGATAATCATCCCGCGCGCGCGATGCAGGATACTTTTTATACAGAATCTGGTAATGTGCTACGAACCCATACATCGCCTCTTCAAGTTCGTTATGCTGAAAACCGTAACCCACCAATTAAAGTTATTGCTCCAGGGAGGGTTTATCGCGTTGATATGGATGCCACACATAGTCCAATGTTTCATCAAATGGAGTTACTATGGATAGACAAGGGAATTAGTTTTGCTAATTTTAAAGCTGTGATTAGTGAATTTATGCGTAAGTTTTTTGAAGATGATAGTCTAAAAGTCCGCTTTAGAGCCTCATTTTTTCCATTCACGGAACCCTCCGCCGAAGTAGATATTTATTTCGCCAAAACTGGCAAATGGCTAGAGGTTGGTGGCTGTGGGATGGTTCATCCTCGGGTACTAAATTATATGAATATATCGGCAGAAGAATATAGTGGCTTTGCATTTGGTTTTGGCGTTGATCGTTTGACAATGCTTAAATATGGCATTACAGACTTGCGTTTGATGTTTGATAACGATTTAGACTTTTTAACGCAATTTAAGGGTTAATTTACGATGAAAATATCATGGAATCATTTGCAAAGTTTTTTTGCGGATAAATTAGACAAAGAATTTGTGCTTGAACGATTGACGATGGCAGGGCTCGAAGTTGAAGATGAGACACCTGTAGCACCGGCTTTTAGTGGGATTGTAATTGGCGAAGTTGTAGAATGCGTTAAACATCCAGATGCTGATAAGCTTTCACTATGTAAGGTAAACGTTGCTGAGGCGGAGCCGTTACAGATAATTTGTGGAGCTTCCAATGTTGCGGTTGGGGTTAAAGTGCCATGTGCTAAAGTTGGGGCAGTTTTACCTGAAAATTTCAAAATTACTGAACGTAAGATGCGTGGAATAGTATCTTATGGCATGTTGTGTAGCGGTAGTGAAATTGGTTGTCCTAGTGATGTAGACGGATTATTATTACTGGACGCGGATGCACCAGTTGGTAAAGATGTTCGCAAGTATCTTGATTTAAATGACAGTATTGTTGAATTTAAAATTACCCCTAACCGTGGAGATTGCTTATCTTATCGTGGTTTGGCACGTGAGGTAGCGGCATTGACAGGTAATACGCTTAAGCCTGCTATTGGTATAGTGAATAATCTAAATAAGCCGAGTAACACATTGAAGCTGGAAGTGCTGGCAGTAAATGAGTGTCCTCATTATGTTGGTTTAGTAATTGATGGCATTGATAATAAAGCTACTTCGCCAGATTGGTTAGTTCGGATACTGGAGCGTAGTGGTGTAAGATCTATTTCTCCGCTAGTTGATATCGCTAATTATGTAATGTTAGTTTTAGGGCAGCCGTTACATACCTTTGATCTAACTAAAGTAGCTTCTGGCGTTAAAGTGCGGATGGCCACAGCAGGTGAAGAACTTAAACTAATTGATGCTAGCACAGCGACATTACAAGCTAATACGCTAATAATTGCGGATGGAAAAAATCAGCCGGTTGCGATTGCCGGTGTTATGGGAAGCTTGGATTCTGGTGTTTCTGCTGATACTACTGCTTTATTATTAGAAAGTGCCTTTTTCGCTCCAGATGCTATTCAGGGTAAAGCTAAACTTTATGGTGTAAGTTCTGATGCTGCATTTAGGTTTGAGCGCGGGGTTGATCCCGAGCTTCAACATGATGCAATTAATCTTGCAGCGCAATTAGTTATAGATATTTGTGGTGGCGCAATTGGTGAATATGTTCACTTCTCAAGTAACTCTGCTGAAGCTGAAACACAAAAAATAAACTTAAGTTTCAAAGAGATTGATATATTTATTGGGCAATCTATTCCTGTTGTAACTATTATACAAATTTTAACCAATTTAGGTTGCTTCTGTGATGTTAATGGTGATTTATTGGTGGTTACGCCTCCGAGCTATCGCTTTGACTTGCGTATTAAGCAGGATATTATTGAAGAAATCATTCGCGTTTATGGTTATGATCGTATTGAGGCCAAAATGCCAATTTTGGAACACTCGTTAGAAGCTTTGGATCCTAAGTTGCAGAAAATTGCAAATTTAAAGCAAGCTATGGTTGCGTACGGATTTAGTGAAATTATTAGCTATGCATTTATCGAAGAAAAATATGCCAATTTATTTTCAACACCCGCAGTAGATGCTGTTCGCCTGCAAAACCCCATTGCAGGTTTGAATGTTATGCGCAGTAATTTGGTTCCTGGTTTGATAAAAAGCCTGCAATATAATGTTAATCGTGGCCAAGATTCAGTGCGCTTATTTGAATTGGCGAGAGTCTTTCATGGTGAGACTATCGATGCTCAACCATTGCATTTGGCTGGATTAATATATGGTAAATATTTACCTTCAAATTGGGCTTTAGCTTCCCGAGAAGTTGATTTTTATGATTTAAGTCTCGTTTTGCAGGAGTTATTAGTTGCTTTTGGTAAGGTGGAGCTTAGAGCTATTGATTCCAGTGGTGGAACAGAATACATGCATCCCGGTAGAAGTGCGAATGTTTTATTAAATAATAGTCAAGTCGGTTATATTTGCCAACTTCATCCGGCATTGGCTGGTGAGCTTGGTTTAGAATCACTCCCATACATTTTTGAGCTAAATATTGAAAGTATTTCGTTAAGCGAAAATGTCTCATTGAATGCAGTTAGTAAGTTTCAGAAAGTAAGTCGTGATTTAGCATTTGTTTTGGATAAAAAAATTGAGGTTGGTGCAATTTTACAACGGGTTGCACAATTAAAAATTAATGAATTAATTAGTTTTAATGTGTTTGATATTTTTAGCGGTGGTTCATTGAGTGCCAATGAAAAAAGCGTGGCTTTAAAATTTGTATTTCAATCAGACAAGACACTTAGCGATGAAGATGTTAATCCTGCATTAGAATTAGTCAAGAATTTGGTAGTGAATGAATTTAACGGTAATTTAAGATAATATTAATTTTTTGAGGTATTTTATATGTCAACTGTAACTAAAAATGATTTGATTCAGGTTGTTATGGACAATTCAGAATTAACTAGGGTCGATGCATATCGATTGGTTGAGGACTTTTTTGATGTGATGACTAAAAGTTTGGAAGAGGGTGATGAAGTTAAAGTATCAGGATTTGGCAACTTTGTTTTGCGTGATAAGAGTGCGCGAATCGGGCGTAATCCTAAAACCAAAGAAGAATTTCCAATCAATGCTCGCCGGGTGGTATCATTTCATACGAGTAATTTACTTAAAGAACAGATTAAAGACTACAAACCCGAGTGAATTACTAGGTTATATCACCTAGTGTTTTAGTAGGTTAATAACCATAAAATTAATGTGGAAATATTGTTGGGTATGGTAAAATAATGGCTAGGAAAAAATCACAGGAGGATCGTCCGATGATGCAGAATTATTGGAAAGAAATTTTGTGTTTATTGATAATTAAGGCAGTTCTGTTAACTGGGATTTGGTATAAATGCTTTCGTAATCCTATAGTTATGGATGACAAAGCTGCCGCTGAGCACATTTTTCGTTAATTTTTGAGGTAAAACTATGGAAACACTAGTTGATTTGTCGCGGTTGCAGTTTGCAATAACGGCAATGTACCATTTTATTTTTGTTCCGCTGACTCTTGGGATGACGTGGATTTTAGTAATAATGGAAACTATTTATGTAATAACCGGGAAACCTATCTATAAAGATATGACCAAATTTTGGGGTAAGCTCTTTGGGATTAACTTCGCAATTGGCGTTACTACTGGTTTGACAATGGAGTTCCAGTTTGGTACAAACTGGGCATATTATTCACACTATGTGGGTGATATTTTTGGAGTTCCTTTGGCAATTGAAGGCTTGATGGCATTCTTCTTAGAGTCAACTTTCATCGGTATGTTCTTCTTTGCTTGGGATCGTGTATCTAAAAAGCAACATTTACTATTTACAGTATTAGTTGCAATAGGTTCTAATTTATCTGCATTATGGATTTTGGTTGCTAATGGCTGGATGCAAGATCCAGTTGGCACCGTATTTAATCCAATTACAATGCGGATGGAATTATCTAGCTTCTTTGCAGTGTTGTTTAGCCCAGTTGCGCAAGCTAAGTTCTTCCACACAACTTGCGCGGGTTATGTAACTGCGTCAGTATTTGTGCTAGGTATTTCTTCGTTCTACCTACTACGTAAGCAAGATTTACCATTTGCGCGCCGTTCATTTAAAGTTTCTGCTTTGTTTGGTTTATTCTCTTCTATTGCAGTAATTATTATGGGTGACCAATCAGGCTTGTATGTTTATCATGCGCAACCATCAAAATTAGTTGCTATTGAAGGTATCTGGAATACTGAGCAAGCTCCAGTTTCTTGGTCTGTAATAGCGTGGCCTGATCGTGAAAAACATGAGAATCTTTTTGATGTTCGTGTTCCATACGTGGGTAGCTTGATTTTAAATCATAACTTTACTGATCCAGTAAAAGGTGCTAATGAAATTATTGCTGAAAATAAAGACAAAATTGTTAAAGGTCAGCAAGTTTTATTACAGCTAGAACAATTCCGTAAGAACCCTCAAGATACATCTCTAGTAGCAGGAATTCAAGCTAACTCAGAGTATTTGGGTTATGGGTTATTGCTTAAAAAATATACTGAAGATATAGCAAATGCAACTCCTCAGATGATTGATCAGGCAGCCGAAGATACTGTGCCAAATTCATGGCCGCTATATTATAGCTTCCGCTTGATGGCAGCGCTTGGTGCTTCATTCTTTGTTTTGTTTGGATTGGCATCATGGTATTCTTTTGGTGCACGCGATGCTTACGAGCGCAAAAATTGGTTGTTAAAATGGGCGTTGTGGTGGATGCCGACTCCTTGGATCGCTTGCTGGGCAGGATGGTTTGTAGCTGAGTATGGTCGTCAACCGTGGACTATATTTGGAATTTTACCAACATATCTATCAACATCGAGCTTGTCAAGTGGAGAATTAATCTTCTCGTTAACAGGATTCACTTTGATTTATACTTTGTTATTAATCGTTGAATTGTGGCTAATGTTTAAATATGCTCGCTTAGGTCCATCAAGCTTAGGTACTGGCAAATATCAATTTGAAACACGGGGTAAATAACATGGAATATGCAATTTTACGCGTTATTTGGTGGGTATTGGTAGGTGTTCTCCTTATCGGTCTGATGATTATGGATGGACATGATATGGGCGTTGGGACATTATCACCATTTGTTGGGAAAACAGATTCTGAGCGCCGTGCTGCAATTAATTCTGTAGCACCACACTGGGATGGCAATCAGGTTTGGTTTATTACCGCTGGTGGTGCTGTGTTCGCAGCTTGGCCATTGGTGTATGCAGCTTCATTTTCAATGTTGTATATCGCAATTTTAGCAGTTCTTTGGACACTATTCTTACGTGCTCCAGCATTTGACTATCGTTCTAAGATCGCGAATCCAACTTGGCGCTCAACTTGGGATTGGGTTCTGTTTGTTGGCTCTGCTGTTCCTCCGCTATTGTTTGGTGTGGCTTTTGGAAATGTATTGCTAGGTATCCCGTTTCATTACGACGATAATATGCGCTTAGTTAGTGATGCATCTAATCCGATTATGGGCTTCTTGGCTTTATTGTCGCCATTTGCCATTCTTTGTGGTTTGGTGGCGTTCTCAATGACTGCTGCGCATGGTGGGGTTTATTTAACACTAAGAACTGAAGGCGCTATGCAAGCCCGTGCTCGTAAGGCAGCTACACTTTTCTCGCTGATTGCAATCGTTTGTTTTGCAGCTGGCGGTTTCTGGGTTGGGCATATAAATGGTTATGTTGCAAGCAATTTAAGCCCAATAGCTCAGTCTGATCCATTGGCAAAAAGTGTGCAAATTGTCCAAGGTGCATGGTTAAATAATTATCATGAGTATGTATGGTTTGCGCTTGCTCCAATACTTGGGTTCATTGGTTTGATTTTATCTATCGTATTTAATACTAAAGGTAAATCAGGGATAGCATTTATATTTAGTGGTGTGGGCATGGCTGGGATTATATTGACCGCTGGAATGTCTATGTTTCCATTTATATTGCCTTCAAGCACAGATCCAAGAAGTAGTCTGACTGCATGGGATGCAACTTCTTCGGAGCATACATTGCTTCTAATGCTGGTAGCAGCAATTATCTTTACACCAATTATCTTAACGTATACGTCATGGGTTTATAAAATTATGCGTGGTAAATTAACTACTGCTCGAATTGAAGAAAACTCTAATTCAATGTATTAAAAGGACTTATAAAATGATGTTCTTAGCTTGGTCAATTGGTGCTTATATCATCGTTCGCATTATTAGCGATAGTTTGGTAAAACAAGAGCGCGATCCTAATTCAGGATTAGATAAGTAATTAGTAAATTACTTTAAAAATCCTCTTAATGAAAATTAAGGGGATTTTTTAATGAGCAGTAGGTATTATTACTATTCTGCTCTTTTTTCGTATATGATATAATCACGCATAGTTAGATCTAGGGTTTAGATTCTTAATTAACATGCTAATAATTCACAAAGGATCATTTGAACGATGCATAAAATTAAAAATTTTATTATCGCGATTGCTGCTTTTGCTGGATCATCACTTTTGACTGGTTGTAAAGACTTGGTGTTGATTCACTCAAAAGGTACGATAGGTAAAGATGAGAGAGATCTTATTTTTACTGCAGTTGCTCTGATGTTGCTTGTAGTAGTTCCGGTGATTATTTTAACATTGGTGTTTGCGTATAAATATCGCGATTCAAATCCTAATGCTAAATATGATCCAGGCTTTACTCATAGCACAAAAATTGAAGTAGTAGTTTGGGGTGTGCCAATTATTATTATTGGTATTCTTGCTGTTATAATTTGGAAAAGTACGCATGCGTTGGATCCATATAAGCCAATTGAAATTGAAGGGGTAAAACCTTTAAATGTTCAGGTTGTTGCCTTGGATTGGAAGTGGATGTTTATTTATCCTGAGCAACATATTGCAACTATAAATTATTTACAACTTCCAGTTGGTGTTCCTGTTAATTTTTCAATAACAGCAGATGCACCAATGAATTCATTTATAATTCCTCAGCTTGGTGGGCAGATTTATGCTATGGCTGGTATGAAAACTCATCTAAACCTAATTGCTAATGAGGTTGGTGTATATGATGGACGAGCTTTTGTAATAAACGGAAATGGTTTTAATGGAATGCATTTTAAGACTCATGTGACTTCTCCTGATGCATTTAATGATTGGGTGCAGGAAGTTAAAAATTCACCGAATAGCTTGACTACTGATGAGTATAAGCAATTATTGATACCTACCGAATATGTGCAACCTAAGTTTTATGCTTCAGTGGCAGATAATCTCTTTGAGGATATCATAATGAAGTATATGATGCCTGGTATGGATGACATGCACGGTATGGATAGTAAATAACATAGTTTTCAAGGAAATCACGAATGATTGATTTTTTAGGTAGATTAACTTGGGATGCAATTCCTATTCATGAGCCTCCTGCAATAATTGCAGGTGCAATGATGATTGGTGGATTTGTATTTCTGGTTGCATTGGTAACTTATTTTAAAAAATGGGGTTACTTGTGGAAAGAGTGGTTTACATCTGTAGATCATAAACGTATTGGTCTTATGTATATCATTATTGCGATTGTGATGCTCCTTCGTGGGTTTGCAGATGCGGCGCTAATGCGTACGCAACAAGCGATTTCAGTTGGTAGTAACTATGGATTTTTACCGCCAGACCACTATAATCAAATTTTCACTGCGCATGGCGTGATCATGATTTTCTTTGTGGCTATGCCGTTAGTGGTTGGTTTGATGAATTTAGTTGTTCCTCTACAGATTGGTGCACGTGACGTTGCCTTTCCGTATCTGAACTCACTAAGCTTCTGGTTATTTATGGTTGGTATGGTTTTAATGATGTTATCGCTGGTTGTAGGTTCGTTTGCTACTACTGGTTGGGTAAATTATGCCCCTTTATCTGAAAAGGTGTATAGCCCGGGGGTTGGTGTCGACTACTATATTTGGGCATTGCAGATTTCAGGTATAGGAACAACGATTTCAGGAATTAATTTCTTTGTAACAATTATTAAAATGCGTTGTCCTGGTATGACACTTATGAAAATGCCGGTGTTTACATGGACTGCATTATGCTCTAATATTTTGATCATTATTTCATTCCCGATGATGACTGCTGCTTTGGTATTGCTAACTCTTGATCGCTACCTAGGCTTTCACTTCTTTACCGATGCAGCTGGTGGTAATCCGATGTTGTATGTGAATTTGATTTGGGCATGGGGTCATCCAGAGGTTTATATCTTGGTTCTACCAGCATTTGGTGTATTTTCTGAGGTTACCTCTACATTCTCCCGTAAGCCGTTATTTGGCTATGCTACGATGGTTTATGCTACAGTAAGTATTACGGTGTTATCATTTATTGTTTGGGTTCACCATTTCTTTACAATGGGTTCCGGAGCAAATGTAAATGCATTCTTTGGTATAATGACTACGATTATTGCAATTCCAACTGGGGTTAAAATATTTAACTGGTTATTCACCATGTTTAGAGGTCGTATTTGGTTTACTGCTCCTATGTATTTCACCGTTGGTTTTATCATCACTTTCTCAATTGGTGGTATGACCGGTGTCTTGCTTGCAGTACCAGGTGCTGATTTTGTCTTACATAACAGCTTGTTTTTAATTGCTCATTTCCACAATGTAATTATTGGTGGTGTAGTATTTGCGTGTATGGCGGGTCTTTCATTTTGGTGTCCAAAAGCATTAGGATTTAAGATGAATGAAGGATTTGGAAAAGCATCTTTCTGGTTTTGGCTAGTTGGATTTTATGTAGCGTTTATACCATTATACGTACTTGGTTTTATGGGGGCTGCTCGTCGGATTAGCCATTACGACTATTCAACAGGTTGGCATCCTTTATTTGTTGTTGCTTTTGTAGGTATGTTACTTATTGCGATTGGTATTGCTTGTCAAGTTCTTCAAATTCTTGTAAGTATTATCAAGGCTAAAGATAATCAAGATTATACTGGTGATCCATGGGATGGTCGCACATTAGAGTGGGCTACATCATCTCCTCCGCCATTTTATAATTTTGCACGTATCCCTACGGTGACAACATTAGAACCTCATTGGGATGCTAAGCATAATGCAACCCCGATTTTTGATGAAAGCAAGCCTTATGAAGATATCCACATGCCACGTAATACTGGTATTGGAGCTATAATTGGTTTGTTTGCGTTTACTTTGAGTTTTGGGTTAATCTGGTATATTTGGTGGTTGGTTGCTGCAAGTAGTTTAGCTATCTTTGCTTGCGTTGTAGCTCGTTCCCTGGATCATGATATCGATTACTATGTCCCTGCTGAAGAAGTTGAGCGCATTGAACATGAACTTATGTTACGTAGGAATAAAGCATAATGACTTCACAAATAATAAATAATCATTCTGCAGATCATCATCATGATCATGACGCCGAGGCTACTGCAAAGGTAGCTTTTGGCTTCTGGATTTACATAATGAGTGACTGCATATTATTCTCTTGTTTTTTTGCATCTTACGCAGTGCTACATACTAGTGTATTTGGTGGTGCTGGTCCCAAAGAGCTGTTTGACCTGAATTATGTAATGGTTGAAACATTCTTGTTGTTGACCAGTAGCTTTACCTATGGGCTGGCTATGCTTGCAACTCACAAGAATAATAAAGCTCAGGTTTTAACTTGGCTGTTTATTACATTCCTTTTGGGGTTGGGATTCATTGGAATGGAAATAAATGAATTTCACCATTTAATAATCGAAGGTAATGGACCTGACCGTAGTGCGTTCTTATCATCATTCTTTGGGTTAGTAGGGTTGCATGGTTTACATGTTACTTGTGGTCTAATTTGGATGGCGCTATTGATGTTCCAGGTGTCTACACGTGGTTTAACCGCAATGGTAAATCGCAAGTTGGCTTGTCTAAGTTTGTTTTGGCATTTCTTGGATATTATTTGGATTTTTGTATTCACCGTTGTCTATTTAATGGGGGTGATGTAAATGTCAGCTCATCATGAAGTTTCTGTGACTGGAGAAAGTCATGGTAGTGTTAAATCATATACTATAGGCTTTATTCTTTCAATTATTCTGACTGTAATTCCTTACTTTATAGTTGTCAATCATATGATGCCTGTAGAGGGTATAGCTATTGCGGTGGTTTTACTTGCTGTTGGTCAGTTGTTCATTCAGTTGATATTTTTCTTACATTTGGATCGTTCATCTGAACAACGTTGGAATTTAATAACTTTTTTGTTTACTACTTTGATTTTATTAATATTAGTAATTGGTACTATTTGGATTATGTGGAACCTTAACTATAATATGATGGATCACTAGTTAGTTTGTATATATTGTAATAGATTCATTATTCTGGGGCATTATTTACTACTGATTGTAGGATTTGTCGTAGATGTTCTACTAATGTTTTGAATCTGTTCCAGTATAGTTTTGCGATGGCTAACCTGATTTAGCATTTTGCTGATTTACCAGAGTTAGCCATTTTTTATACCTATACTAATTTAATTTTTCTATTTATTTATTGCCTGCATTAATGGTGAATTAAGTTATGAGTGGTGTATTTTATAAGTAGGCATACTGTTTTGATTAAAAATTTTATTTCAATTACTAAACCAGGTATTATTTTTGGTAATTTAATTACGGTTGCAGGAGGCTTCTTTCTTGCATCGGCAGGTAATGCTAAATTGTTTTTACTTTTGATTACCCTAACTGGAATTTCTCTGATTATTGCTGCAGGCTGCGTTTTTAATAATATAATTGATCGCGATATTGACCAAATAATGGAACGTACCAAAGAGCGTGTGATGGTAAAAGGACTTTTGAGTAATAGAGTTGCATTTGCTTATGGATTAGTTTTAGCGGTTGTTGGCTCTGTTCTTTTGTGGGTCTATGCTAATTTTTTGACGGTTGCAGTTGCGTTAATTGGTTTATTTTTTTATGTTGTAGTTTATACATTGGGTTTTAAGCGTAAATCTGTTCATGGTACTTTAATTGGCAGTATCTCTGGAGCAATTCCTCCAGTAGTTGGTTATTGTGCTGTTACCAACCAACTTGACGCTGGCGCATTTATTTTATTTCTTATGTTAAGCATCTGGCAAATGCCACATTCTTTTGCTATTGCTATTTTTCGCTTTAATGATTATATGTCTGCTGATATTCCGGTTTTACCTGTAAAAAGAGGCATCTATAATGCTAAAGTTAATATGTTGTTATATGTTTGTTTCTTCACTATTGCTGCTTCATTGTTGACGGTGTTTGGTTATACGGGGTTTTATTATTTGGCAGCAAGTTTAGCAATCGGGCTTTGGTGGGTAAGGCTGGCAATTCGTGGTTTTAAAGCCGAGAATGATAAAGTTTGGGCGCGTAAAATGTTTGGTTTTTCAATTATTACAATTACGGTTCTATCTATAATGATGTCAGTAGACGCGGTTTCAATAGTACTTTAGTTGGAATGTAGATTATAATGCCACAACTATCTCATAACAAAGCATTATGGGTGATTTTTTTCACTATCTTTATAGATATGTTGGGAATTGGAATTCTGATTCCTGTTTTTCCTCTTCTAATCACACATGGATCTGAGTTTCGTGTTACTCCTGCTGGCTGGTCACAAGCTGAAAGCTTTATTTTTGCTGGATGGCTGCTAGCAATATTTCCTATTCTGCAGTTTTTCTGTACCCCTGTTCTTGGTCAGCTATCAGACAAATATGGCCGCAGGAAATTATTATTAATTTCAATCAGTGGCACTGCACTTTCTTATTTATTATTTGCCTATGGAGTTCTGACTAGAAACATTTACTTGTTATTTTTATCAAGAATGTTGGATGGCGCGTCTGGTGGAAATATCTCAATTGCGCAAGCGGTTATTGGTGATGTTAGTGCTGCTAAAAATCGTGCTAAAAACTTTGGTTTAGTCGGGGTTTGCATCGGTTTAGGATTTGTGCTTGGACCTTTTATTGGTGGAAAGCTATCTGATCCTGCTTTGTTGGCTGGATTTAATGCTGCGACACCATTTTGGTTTGCCGGAATATTGAGCTTTGTTAATTTAATGCTGGTTTATTTTTATTTGCCAGAAACTTCTATGCTTAAATTTGCGCTTAAAGTTGATTATAGTAAGCCGTTACATAATATATTTAAATCATTTAAGATTCCCAATTTACGACAGATTGTTCCAGCACTGTTTTTTTATAATGCTGGGTTTACTTTTTTTACTGCATTTTGGGGAATTATCTTACTGAATCAGTTCGGCTTTACTCAGGGTATGGTTGGAAATTATTTTGCATATTTAGGTGTGATGATTATTTTGGCTCAAGGTGGAGTGGTCAGACGTTTGTCGGGAAAAGTTACTGATTATAAAGTACTTTATTTCAGCTTTGCTCTGACTGCTGTGTGTTTATTTGCTTACTATTTGATTCCCAGTCATGCTGCGCACGTTTGGATCTATTGTATTCCGCCTTTTTTGGCAATAGCAACAGCGCTGAGTAAGGCATTTAGCTCAGCATTAATTGCCAGAACTACCGATCCCTTGATTTTGGGAGAGGCAATGGGAGTGAACTCTAGTGTAAATGCATTAGCTCAGGCTATTCCTTCTTTACTTTCTGGGTATATTGCTGCCCACCAAGCAAGATTGACGGTTCTTATCGGCGCAGCCTTGGTAATTATAGCTGGACTTTATTTCGTCCGTAATTATCGAGAGACTAATGCTTTTGTTGCAAGTGATAGATTAAAAAAATAAACTCACTGAGGGTGTATTGGTTTAAAATAGCGTAGTTATGTTTTAAGGTGGCTTAGGTGTATATTAATAATGTTAAATTTGCAAAATCAGCGCATAAAATAAATAGTGAACTTGTTTTAGAGTCTGTTGAGCGAATTCAGGAAATTGGCGAATACAAAGGAACTATAAAGTATACTCTAGAGGGAGGTGTAGATCGCTTAAATAGACCTACACTTATCTTATCTATTTATGGTATAATCAGCGCCTTATGTCAAAATTGTTTACAACCGTTGGAGTTTTCTATTGAAAATCAAACGCCAATAACAATTTTTTTTAATGAAGATCAGCTTGATGCCGCATTATTTTCCGAGAGTGAGTCGGATGTTTCTGATGGTGTTCTGGCTGAGGATGAGTTTGATGTCGTGCAGTTGGTTGAAGATGAGGTAATCATGTTACTTCCTTATGCAGCCAAACATGACTCATGTATTGGACTTAGTTACCACGATGAGGTTGAGAGTCCCTTCAATATTTTAAAACAGATAATTTAGAGGTAATACAAATGGCCGTTCAGCAAAATAAAAAATCTCCTTCAAAACGCGGTATGCACCGTTCACACGATTTTATCACTGCGCCTGCTACTGCGGTAGAAGCTACGACTGGTGAAGTTCATTTACGTCACCATATCAGCCCAAATGGCGTTTATCGTGGTAAAAAAATACTTAAAACTAAAGGTGAGTAATTTTTTGTAAAGTATTTTAAGCATGGCAATAGTACTTGCAGTTGACGCAATGGGCGGCGATCACGGTGTTAATATCACGGTGCCTGCTTGTTTGCGTTTTTTGAGTGAAGTAGTCGATGTTAACTTAATTCTAGTCGGTGATCGCGATAGTATTTATAAGCAAATAGCTGGAGAATTATCGCGGTTCAGTGACCGAATTGAGGTTATTCACGCTACCCAAGTTGTTGGTATGGATGAAGCTCCGCAAAGTGCTATGCGTACCAAGCGTGACTCTTCTATGCGTATTGCTATTAACCTAGTGAAAGAAGGCAAAGCCAACGCGATTGTTTCAGCTGGTAATACTGGTGCTTTGATGGCGATTGCGCGTTATGTTTTGCGGACAATGGATGGTATTGATCGTCCCGCAATTGCTAAACTGATGCCAACCGTTAAAGGTGAAGTTTGCGTTCTTGATTTAGGTGCAAATATTGATTGCTCTCCTGAACACCTTCAACAGTTTGGGGTGATGGGCGCGCAGTTAATGCGTGGAGTTACAGGCAAAGCGACGCCAAGCGTAGGTATTCTAAATATTGGTAGTGAAGATATTAAAGGTAATGAAACAGTTAAAAAAGCTGCTGAATTGCTTAAAACCTCCAATTTAAATTTCTATGGTAATGTTGAAGGTGATGATATATTCAAAGGTGTAGTTGATGTTGTTGTAACTGATGGCTTCACTGGAAATGTTTCACTTAAAACAACTGAAGGTGTTGCTAAAATGATTGCTTTTTTCCTCAAAGAGGAATTTACGCGAAATTGGTTATCAAAACTGATTGCCTTGATGTCTTATCCTGTTTTGAAGCGTTTAAAGCAACGTGTTGACCCAAGCAAGTACAATGGTGCTGTATTATTAGGCTTAAATGGTTTAGTAATTAAAAGTCATGGTGGTGCCGATATTAATGGATTCTATTATGCATTAGTTCAGGCTCATCACGAAGTTGGCGCTGGAGTAATTGGCTTATTGCATGAGTATCTGCAACAGAATAAACAAATTCTGACTGACGGCGATGAGTTACTTGAATTTACTGATTTAAAATCGCTTTAGATCTATGAGTTATTGTGTATAGTTGATATTAAACTTATTTACTGCTTAGCCATACGTAATGGTTACTCAGAATAAGGTATAATCTAGGCTGGGTCTCCCCAGCCTTTTGTCTTTTTAGAGGTAGCATTCATATTATGAAATACGCCAAAATTGTAGCTACAGGAAGTTATTTACCCTCCAAGATTCTGACTAATAAAGATTTAGAAGCTATGGTTGATACTGCTGATGAGTGGATTGTTGATCGAACTGGTATAAAAGAACGGCACATTGTTGCAGAGAATGAAACTACTAGTGATATGGCTTATCAAGCTACGCTACGGGCTCTTGAGAATGCTAATATGTCTGCATCTGAAATTGACATGATTATTGTTGCAACGAGCACTCCTGATTCGATATTTCCTTCAACAGCATGTATTTTACAAAATAAATTAGGCATTAAGACCAATGGTAGTTTTGATTTACAGGCTGCCTGTACTGGCTTTATTTATGCAATCACGACTGCAGATTGCTTTATTAAATCTGGTATGGCAAAAAATATTTTGGTTGTAGGCAGCGATAGTATGTCACGGATTGTTGATTATGCTGATCGCAGCACATGCATTTTATTTGGAGATGGCGCTGGTGCCGTAATTCTTCAGGCAAGTGATGAATCAGGAATTTTGGGTAATGAAATCCATGCTGATGGTAGTTATAACTCAATATTAACTTGCGATGGTCACTTGTATAATGGTGCAATTAAGGGCAACCCTTATGTTTATATGGACGGGCAAGCCGTGTTCAAATTTGCTGTGCGTTCTTTAACTGCAGTTAGTAAAAATGTGGCTGATAAAGTTGGGGTTGATTTGTCCCAAATTGACTGGATTGTTCCACATCAAGCAAATATTCGTATTTTGGAGTCAACCGCAAAAATGTTGGGTTGCAGTATGGATAAAGTTATTACTACGGTAGATAGACATGGCAATACCTCTGCTGCTTCAGTTCCACTTGCACTAGATACTGCTGTTCGTGACGGGCGGATTAAAGCTGGAGATATTGTCTTACTGCAAGGCGTTGGTGCGGGATTTTCGTGGGGCGCTTCGCTGATTAGATTTTAACAAGGAGTTAATATGACTAAATTTGCTTTTGTTTTTCCGGGGCAAGGCTCACAAGCCTTGAAAATGATGGATGCTTTAGCTGAAATAAATGTAGTTCGAGATACATTTAATCAAGCTTCAGAAGTTCTAGGTCTAGACTTTTGGGCTATGCTTCAAGAAGAAAATACTGAAAATATTAATCAAACTATTAATACTCAACCATTATTATTGACTGCCAGCTATGCAACTTATTTAGCATGGTTGGAGAGATCAGCAAATCATTTACCTGATTTTGTTGCCGGGCATAGCCTTGGTGAATATACTGCATTAGTTGCTGCTGGAGTATTGGATTTTGTTGATGCGGTAAAATTAGTTCGTAAACGTGCCGAATATATGCAAGAAGCTGTTAAACCTGGTGAAGGTGGTATGGCTGCAGTCTTAGGATTAGCTGATGAGTTGGTTGTTGAAGGCTGCGCGGAGGTGATGAGCAGTGGTGCTGGTGTCGTCCAAGGGGTTAATTTTAACTCTCCTGGGCAGGTAGTTATTGCTGGAAGTAAAGCTGCGGTTGATCAAGCCGCGGAGGTATTAAAAGCTAAGGGCGCTCGTAAAGTTATGCCTCTTCCCGTGTCAGTACCATCGCATTGTGAGTTGATGAAGCCTGCAGCGGAAAAATTAGCCTTAGAATTAGATAATGTTCAATTTAATCAGTCTAAAATTCCAGTAGTGCAAAATGTGAATGCGGCAATTGCCAATGATATTGCATCAATCAAGGATGGATTGATAAAACAGTTATATTCGCCAGTATTGTGGACAGATAGTATCAAAACGCTTGCAGCGCAAAATGTAAGTGTTATTGTTGAATGTGGTCCGGGTAAAGTTCTTTCAGGCTTAAACAAGCGGATTCATGAAACAGCGCTAATTTTTAATCTTAATTCCCAAGAAACGCTTGCCGCCTTACAAGAACAACTGAAGTAGTTAGTTATGTTAAGCAGAGAGCAACGCAAGATATTGTGGAATATGCTCTTGGCAATGCTGATAGCATTGGTATTAGCTGTAATATCTGCAATGTATCCGGTTGCTTGGCATTTAAGCAGGTTACAGAACTATTTTTTGGCTCTTGTTTTACCAACCTGCAGCTATGTGATGGGTATTGGAAGAATTGCTAGTTTGCGTTTCTTTGATGAGTCGGTGAGTAATCCACTAGTAGCAGCAGATAATCTGCGCTTGAATATAATGAAGCAATACCTAAACAATACTCATGAGCAACTCTTCTTTGCCGTAATAGTTTATGCTTTGCTCTCATGGGGTTTACCACTTGAACACATCTATCTGGCGTTGTTATTTAGTATATGTTTTATAGTTGGACGTCTACTTTTTGCAAATGGCTATAAACATGGTGCTGGTGCGCGTAGTTTGGGTTTTGCTCTAACATTCTATTCTAATGTAATTGGCTTTTTAATTGGTTTGTTCTTTCTATTTAGAAGTATTATTTGAGAAATTTATAAAAGGATATGATTATGACTGATGTGAAAAAAGTTGCACTGGTAACTGGTGCGAGCCGTGGTATTGGGCGGGCTATTGCTACGACTTTAGCAAAAAATGGTATTGCTGTAATTGGTACCGCAACCAGTGAAAGCGGTGCTTTGGCAATTACTGAATATTTAAAAGAATTTGGTGGTCGCGGAATAGCTCTTAATGTAAAAGATAAAGACAATATCGAAGCAGTTATTAAAGATATTGCTGCGAATGAAGGTGATGTAACGATTTTAGTGAATAATGCAGGTATTACCAAAGATAGCTTATTGATGCGCATGAAAGAGGACGATTGGGATGATGTTTTGGATACTAATTTGAAATCAGTTTTTCTTTTGGTGAAGGCTGCGATTCGTGGTATGACTAAAGCTAAATTTGGACGGATTATTAACGTTGCCTCAGTTGTCGGTTTTATGGGTAACCCAGGACAGGTTAATTATTCTGCTGCTAAAGGTGGTATGATTGCATTAACTAAATCATTGGCTAAAGAATTTGGTAGTCGTAATATCACGGCTAATTGTGTGGCACCAGGATTTATCCAAACCGATATGACTGATAAACTACCGGAAGAGACTCGTGCTTCGTATATTCAAAATATTCCTTTAGGCAGATTTGGTCAAGTAGAAGACATTGCCAATGCAGTAAAATATTTGGCTAGTGATGATGCGAACTATGTAACAGGCAGCACAATCCACGTAAATGGTGGGCTATACGTCTGATTAAACTTTATTTTGTTTTATTTTGCCAAATATGATATAATAACGGAGTTAGGTTGATTATCTGAGCAAAATAGCTTGTTTGTTAAAAAATCTTAAGTGATTGCAGGCGGTTTAGCTAATCAGCAGTTAATATAGTGTTTTAAGGAAAATTAAAATGTTAAAAAAAATTGCAGATACATTTGTTCTTATTGTAAAAACAATGGCTAAAGCTGGAGAGTATGAAGCTCGTGCGTATGAAGTTGCTTCAAGAAATCCTGCTGCTAGTACAGCACAGTAATAGATGCATAAAAAAGCCCCTTATCCAAGGGGCTTTTTTTACAGTCAAATTATCCAAATAAATAAAAAACCGCCAAAATATATTTTTGGCGGTTTTTTATTTATTTTCAGTATTACTACCGAAATTTATTTACCTGGACGTAAGCTACGTACGGCTTTACCAGCTTGCCACATTTCGCTATCGCGAATTTCAGCTAATTCAGCTTCCAATTTTACACGGTAATCAGCTTGTGAGTTAGTGTCAATTGAACGTTGAGCTTCTTCGCCAGCAGCTACTTTGGCATATAGTTGTTCAAATACTGGGGCAGTTGCATCACGGAAAGGTTTTCTCCAATCCAAAGCGCCACGTTGAGCTGTCGTAGAAGTATTAGCATACATCCAGTCCATACCATTTTCACCAACTAGTTTAATCAATGACTCAGTTAATTCTTCAACTGTCTCATTAAATGCTTCTGAAGGAGTGTGACCATTTTTACGTAATACATTATATTGAGCTTCCATCACACCAGCCAGAGCACCCATTAAAATACCACGCTCACCAGTTAAATCTGAGTAAACTTCTTTTTGGAATGTGGTTTCAAATAAGTAACCAGAACCAATACCAATTCCGAGAGCTAAACAACGCTCAGTTGCACGACCCGTTGCATCTTGGAATACTGCAAATGATGAATTTAAACCTTTACCTTCAAGGAATAAACGACGCAATGAAGTACCTGAACCTTTAGGTGCTGCTAAGAATACATCAACATCTTTTGGTGGAACAATACCAGTACGATCTTTGTAAGTAATACCAAAACCATGAGAGAAATATAATGCTTTACCAGCAGTTAAATGTTTTTGTACTGTTGGCCACATTGCGATTTGTGCTGCATCGCTTAGTAAATACATAATGATAGTAGCTTTTTGCATAGCTTCTTCTGGTGAGAATAAACTAACACCAGGTACAAAACCATCAGCAACTGCTTTATCATATGATTTAGAAGGAGAACGTTGACCAACAATCACATTAAAACCATTGTCTTTTAGATTTAACGCTTGTCCAGGACCTTGCACTCCGTAACCAATAACTGCAATAGTTTCTTTAGATAAAACGTCACGCGCTTTAGCTAGAGGAAATTCTTCACGTGTTACTACGTTTTCTTCTACGCCACCAAAATTCATAAGAGCCATAACTACTTCCTTAAAAGAT